>CALFPO010000017.1 GCA_937919165.1 uncultured Bacillota bacterium
AGTTTCTGTTTCAGCTAACTTAGTGAATGCTACGATATCACCACATGATGCTTTTGCACATGGAAGTTGTTGTTTACCAGAGATAATGAATATACCACCAGCTTTTTCTGCAACATCTTTCTTTGAAATTTCAACAGAAAGAAGTCCGTTGTTAAACATGTTCTGACGGAAAATGCGTGCAAAGTTAGGAGCTATAACACAATAAACCAAGCAAGTCTTGGTTTTTTAAACGGAAATGAAGAAAGACTATATACTGCCATCGCTTAAGGATGCGGGAAGACGCAACAGGGAAACAGCTGAGACTGTTGTTTTCGACATGGAGGAAAGATACCTGTCTTTGGGCCTTGACAAGAAATATTGGATAATTACTCATGGCTGTCAGGCCAACCAGCGCGATTCAGAAACCATGGCTGGAATTCTTGAAGCCATGTCTTTTTTGCCTGCATCATCAGATGAGGATGCGGACGTCATAATCATCAATACCTGTGCCGTAAGGCAGAATGCTGAGGAGAAGGTTTTGGGCGAAATAGGAGCCTTAAAACGTCTCAAAACGAAGAATAATGATCTGATCATCGGCATCGGCGGATGCATGTGCCAGGAAGAGGAAACGGTAAAGACGATCATTGAGAAATATCGTCAGGTCGATATCATCTTTGGTACCCATAACATCACCTCTTTGCCTAAGCTTCTCTATGAAGTGATAACTTCAAGACAAAGAAAGGTTGAAGTCTATTCGAAGATGGGCGAGATTGTCGAGAATGTGCCTGTGACCCGTTTCATGAACCACAAGGCCTGGGTAAATATCATGTACGGCTGCGATAAGTTCTGTACCTATTGCATCGTTCCATATACCAGAGGCAAAGAACGTTCACGCCGCAAGGAAGCCATTGTCGATGAAGTAAGGCAGCTAGTGGATGAAGGATACAAGGAAGTATGCCTCTTGGGCCAGAATGTCAATGCCTATGGCAAGGATCTTGATCTGGGCTATGGTTTCGGCGATCTGCTTGATGAGGTCGCAAAGACCGGCATCATGCGCATCCGTTTCATGACTTCCCACCCATGGGATTTCAATGATGACATGATCAAAGCCATCAAGAACAATCCCAACATCATGCCATATATCCATCTGCCTATCCAGTCAGGAAATGACGAGATATTGCGCAGAATGAACAGAAGATACGATTCGAAGACCTATTTTGAGCTTTTCGACAAGCTCAAGAGGGAACTTCCTGACTTTGCGTTTACGACCGATATCATCGTCGGATTCCCTAACGAGTCCGATGAGGCTTTTGAGGATACCTTGAAGGCTGTCGAGCATTGCGAATACGACAACGCTTTTACCTTCATCTATTCCAAGAGAGAAGGAACTCCAGCAGCAAAGATGGAAGACGAAATAAGCAGCGAGGTCAAGCTGGACAGACTGCACCGTCTCAATGAGCTTGTGGGCGAATACGCAAACAAGAACAATCAGAAGTTCATGGGCAAGACTGTCGAAGTGCTTGTCGATGGCTTCAGCAAGCATAACAAGAACGTCTATTCAGGCTATACGCCAGAGAATAAGCTGGTCAATTTTACCGGCGAAAACATCAATGTCGGCGATATCGTCAAGGTCAAGATAACGGAGGTTATGAGCTTTTCCCTGAACGGAACGGCAATTGATAAATAGCGGCAATTCAAATATAATTAAATAGTTATCTAGGAGGAATATAATTAAACTTTTTTGTTATAATTTATTGTAATGAATTTGGAGGATATAATTTAGTGCAAAAAATACGTTTAATGGCACTTGGTGGTCTTGATGAAGATGGCAAGAACATGTACCTGGTGGAAATTGATGGCGATATTTTTGTGGTGGATGTCGGCCTGAAATATCCAAACGAAAGCGAACAGCTAGGCATAGAATATATCATTCCTGACTTCAAATATCTTCTGGAACACAAGGACAGGGTAAAGGGCATACTGATATCTCACGGGCATGACGACGTGATGATGGCATTAGGCCATCTTTTGCGTCAGCTTGATGTCGATGTCTATGCTACGCCGCTTACCGCAAAGCTTTTGGATGAGGAATTCAAGAAGCACAAGCTCAAGAACAAACGCATAAAGCTGATCAAGCGCAACGATACCTTCAAGATCGGCAACCATGTCATACATACTTTTCCAGTCATGCAGTCGATTGCCGATGGCGTAGGCTTTGCCTTCGAGACCGATTCAGGCATGATAGTCTATACAAGCGAATTCATCTTTGACTACGATTTCCTTAACAAGGCCTTTTCGATGGATATCAATGCCCTTTCTGAAATGGGCAAGAACAACGTCCTGGTTATGATGTCTGAGTCGACAGGATCAAGCACCCAAGGCTATACGGCTCCTAAGCATCGCATCAGCGAGCATATCGAGCATTATTTCGAACTGAACGATCAGCGTATCATCATTACGTTATATCGCCAGAACCTCTTCCGTATCATGGAAGTTCTGGAACTGGCCCATAAATACAACAAGAAGGTCTTCTTCTATGATGATGAGCATGTCAAGCTTCTGAAGATCGTCGATGAGCTTGGCTACTTCAAGATACCTAAAGGTGTCATCGTCAATGAACAGGAATTCAATAACGACATGAAAGATGTTGTATGCATCGTTTCCGGCGGAGGCAATCAGGTCTTCAAGCTCATGAACAATATTGCCATCGGCGAAGATTCCAAGATTGAATTGAGAAACGAAGATATTGTCATCGTTGCTTCACCAGTCGTTCCTGGCACGGAAAAGGATGCGACGGCCATGGAGAACGATCTTTATAAAGCAGATGTGACCATCGTCAAGCTCAATGCTAGACAGATCCTTTCAATGCATGCGTCGATCGAAGATCTGAAGATGATGCTGTATCTGGTAAGACCTAAGTATTATCTGCCTATCAAGGGCGAATATTCAGATCTGATCAACAATGCGGATATCGCGGTACAGATGGGCTATACGCCAGACAAGATCATCATCCTCGACAATGGACAGTTTGCAAGCTTTGAGAATGGCCGTCTGTCGTCAACCAGCGAAACCATCGATCTTGAAGATACCGCTATCGATTCATCAAGCATGAACGATGTGGCCGGCATGGTACTGAGAGATAGAGAAGCCCTATCTACCGATGGAGCCATCATCTGCGGCATCGTACTGGATTTCAACAGCAAGAAGATCATCGGTGGACCGGATGTCCAAAGCAGAGGCGTGATATACCTCAAGGATGCTGACCACATCCTTAATGAGATCGGCAATATCCTTTCCGATACGATCGAAGAGAATGTCGCCAATAATACCTATGACAATATGGCTGTAAGGATGGAAGCCAGAGAGAAGATATCGCGTTATGTCCTGAAGGAAACAGGCAAGAAGCCTATGATCCTTCCGGCTATTGTAGAGTTGAATCTAGGAGACAGCAGTGGCAAAGAAGAGTAAGAAACAGATACAGAAAGAGAATACTCAGCGCACGCTATGGATTGTCATAAGCTTCCTTAGCGCTTTTCTGCTTTTTGTGACCATAAGCAGGATGGGAATCCTTGGTTCAACGATGAACAATGTCTTCACCTTCCTGTTTGGTTCGCTTTTCCTCGTACCGCTAATGACACTTTTTGCCTATGCCATATATGATCTGTTCTTCTATGAGAAGTATCCTGTATCGGTAAGCGTAATGGTGGGCATCGTCATATTCAATGTGCTGATTCTTCTGCTGTCAGGTTTCATCGCTGAAGAGACTTCATTGTTTGCAGAGATTATGCCATATATAAAGAATGCTTGGAGCAATGTGCTTAAAGGCATTGAGCTTCCATTCACTGGCGGCATCATTGGCAATAGCCTCTATACCTTGTCTTGCGAAATGGTATCGCGCACCGGAACGATCATCATCATGGTGGTCTTCTTCATCATCTTCATGGTGCTGGTGATTCCTTTTGAGACTTATAAGGGCGTTTATGACAATACCAGGACAAAAGTAGATGAAAAGAAGAAAGAGATAAGGCAAGCCAAGCTTGAAGCCAAGGAACAGGCTTTGCGTGAAGAAGAGGAAAGAAGACATCGTCTGGCAGAAGAAATGGCAGCCTTGAATGAACAGGAGGAGGCAAAGCGTCGTGAAAGCGAAGCGATGAAGGAAGAGGCGAAGGCAGAACCGGTTCCTGTCAAGAAGAAGCCAAGCCATCCGGAAGTGCTTTCCAAGAAATCGAAATACTTCATCAATCTTGAAGAAGAAGAGATAAATGCCACCAAGGACGAAAAGCCTATCAACAAGGAAATCGTTGTGGGCGATGCCATAAAGGCTGCTCCAAAGGTGCATAAGGTCACCAGGAACAATGGCACATACCATCTGCCTAAGCCATATGAACAATTCCTTGACAGCGTCAATTCAAGTTCGTCAAAGATAAACAAGACCTCAGCGGAAGTGAAGGGCGAGAAGGTCATCGAGATTCTGAACAATTTCGAGATCAAGGCTTCCTTGCTGAATACATACATTGGACCATCGGTAACCAAGTTTGAGATCAAGCCTGACTCTTCAGTCAAGATAAACAAGATCATGAACATTTCCGACAACATCAAGATGGAGCTGGCGGCTCGCGATATCCGTATCGAAGCGCCTATTCCAGGCCGCAGTGCTGTCGGCATCGAGATACCGAATGTTGAGACCGTTCCGGTAAGGATGCTGGATCTCATGAAGGGCATACCAGCCGATAAGCGCAGCAATCCGTTGCTGTTTGCCTTGGGCAAAGACTTGATGGGAAAGCCGGTATATTGTGATGTCGTCAAGATGCCGCATCTTTTGATTGCTGGCGCAACCGGTTCCGGCAAATCTGTCTGCATCAATTCCATCATCATCTCATTCCTGATGAGAACCAATCCTGACAGTGTCAAGCTTGTTCTGGTCGATCCTAAGAAGGTCGAATTTACGCCATATAACGATATTCCACATCTTCTTTGGCCAATAATCACCGATCCGCAGATGGCTTCCAATATGCTGAAGAAGCTGGTTGTCATGATGGAAGAGAGATATGAGGCTTTTGCGGAGGTTGGCGTTCGAAATATCGAAGGCTTCAACCAGTTCGTTGATGAACATAACCGCAATCTTAAGGAAGATGAATCGCCTATGAATAGATTACCATTCATCGTTGTCATCATTGATGAATTGGCTGATCTGATGATGATTGCCGGCAAGGATGTCGAAGCATCCATACAGCGCATCACGCAGCTTGCGCGCGCAAGCGGCATCCATCTGATTGTCGCTACCCAGCGTCCATCAACTGATGTCATTACCGGTCTGATCAAATCCAATATTCCATCAAGAATCAGCTTTGCGGTATCGTCTTCAATAGATTCACGTACCATTCTTGACCAGACAGGCGCCGAAAGGCTGCTGGGCAATGGCGATATGCTGTATTCTCCACAAGGCGAGAATTCGCCAATCAGACTGCAGGGTGTCTATGTGACCGATCAGGAGATAAAGAAGGTCACGACATTCGTCAAGGAACAGGCTAAGCCTGAATATGAGGATTCCTATTTCGAATTCCTGACCAATATGAATGGTTCAGTAATGTCAGGCGCAAGCAGCGTATCGGCTGATAGCCAGGATTCTCTCTATGATGATGTGGTCGAATACATCAAACAAAGCCAGAAAGCTTCTACATCTGTTCTGCAGAGAAGATTCGGCATCGGCTACAGCAGGGCTGCCAGACTGATAGATACCTTGGAAGATCGTGGCTTAATCGGCCCAGCCAATGGTTCAAAGCCACGTGAGGTCTATATAAAGAATGAGGAAGAATAGCGATATAGAAGACATCAAGATAATCAAGACACGCAAATATAAGGACATCAGTCTATATTTGCGTTTTTCTATTCCTTTCAATGCGGAAGATAAGGCGGCCATGACTGTTCTTTCCAAACTGATAGGTGAGGTAAGCGAAAGATATCCAGATAAGGTATCGATGTCCAAAGCCAAGGATATGCTTTATGGCATAAGCTGCATCTGCCAGAACAAGTATCGGACCAACTTGCTTACCTTGAGTGTCTGTTATTCCTTCATCAATCCAAGATTTCTTGGCGATGTTTTGATCGATGACTATCTTGACTATGTCAAGGAAACCTTGCTTCATCTGCTCATCAAAAGAAAGGATGTCGAAGAGGCAAAGCGTAATCTGATCGCTAATTTCAGACGTTCATTGGATAAGCCTGGTAACTACAGCTACAGTAGGGTTGTATCGATCATTGCTCAGGATAATGAAGATTTTGCGATCTATGATAGATCTGAAAAGATGATATCCAGCATAAAGAAGATCAAGGTTGATGATGTAAAGAGAATATATGGATACATTCTGGATAGGGCTATGCTGAATGTCTATGTAGCAGGCGATGTTGATGAAACCATATTGCCTAAGCTTGATTTTCTGAATCTAGAGGGCAGAGACAGATGCTTCATAGATGTCGGAAAGCGTACATATCCTGAAAAGGAAGAGATAATCGAAAAGAAGGATATCGGACAGTCATATCTTTCCATGGTGTATGCAACTCCTTACAGCAAGAAGCATGAGGATTTCTTTGCCTATGTCTTGGGCAACATCTTCTTGGGCGTCGTTCCTACTTCATTGCTGTTTGAGGAAGTAAGAGAAAAGCTTTCGCTTTGCTACAGCATTTCTGTCAGCGACAACAAGAATGAAGGATTGGTTAGAATCCATACCGATATCGACGGTAAGAATAAGGATACCGTTATTGAAGAGACCAGAAAGCAGATCCAAAGGCTGATAGATAAGGATTATGATCTCGATAAGTTCAATATGGCCAAGATGCTGCTTGTCAACAGCATCTCATCTACCTATGATGATATCGATGCGCTTGTCGATTACTATTACGAATGTTATATCTCGCATTTCAACTATACGCTTGAGCAGTATTGTCAGAAGATCATGGAAGTGAGCCCTGAGGATATCTCAAGAGTCTTCAGAAACTATAGGCACTACTTCACCTATATGCTGGAAGGAACGAAAAATGGAAAAACACTATAATTCATTCTTCGATGAGACATATTATACAGAGACCTTGGACAATGGCCTAAGGATTGTCGATTTCTATAAGCCAGAATTCTTGACAAGCGTCTGTGCTTTCGGCACGCCATATGGGGCCTTGGACATTTTCCAAAAATGTGGAAACAAGCATTACAGCTTCGATCCAGGCATTGCCCATTTTCTTGAACATAAGCTGTTTGAATCAAAGGGCGACGACATCATGAATGCCTTTTCGGCCATGGGAGCCAATGTGAATGCCTTCACTTCCTATAGAGAGACAGTCTACTATTTCAGCAAGAATGGGGAAGACATCAAGGATTCTCTTGAGCTTCTGCTGGACTTTGTGCAGAGCCTCAACATAAGTGAAGAATCGGTGGAAAAGGAAAAGGGGATAATCGATCAGGAGATATCGATGTATGCCCAGATGCCGGATACCAAGCTGCTCAATGAAGCCTATAAGGCTCTCTATCATCATTTTCCGATCAGATATGATATCGGTGGCGATCGCAAGAGTATCTATGCCATCAGCAAGGATGAACTTGAGAAATGCTACATGATAAACTATCATCCCAGCAATATGGCAATTGTCATAAGCAGTCCTATCAAGCCTGCAAAGATCTTCTCGATCATCAGAAACAATCAGAAGAAGAAAAGCTTTACCAAGAAGGCTACGCCAAAGCCTGACAACAAGATCGAGCCGATAGAGACCGTAAGGAAAAGACATATCTTCAAGGCTGATGTCAGCACTGCCAAGCATCTTCTGGCCTATAAGTTCAAGCCAGATTTCAAGGATGCCAAGGAAGCATTCCGTAAGGAATGGGCTTTGCGTTTTCTGATGGAAGCCCATTTCTCATATCTCAATCCAGAATACCAGAAATGGCTTGACGAAAAGATCATCAATGACTATTTCGGCTATGAGATCGAATTCGATATGGATTGCGCCTATCTGATGTTCTATATAGAGAATGATGACAGCAGAATACTGAAGAAGCTGATCAAGGAATCTTTGAAGAAGAAACTCTTGGATGAAGATATGCTGGAGCAGATCAAGAGACGCTATATAGGTTCGATGTTTGATGTGTTCAATGATATCGAATCGTTCAATAATGGCTACATCAGAGATTATCTTGGCGGACTAGACTATTTCGAGGCTTTCGATGAACTGAAGTCGATTACGCTCAAGGATGTGGAAAAGGTATATGAAAGCCTTGATTTCAGTCATTATTCTTATGTTTCGATGATAAAGAAATGATAAAAAGTTATCGTCTTATTTGCATAACTATGAAAACACAGAAGCTTCCTTTCATGCTAGATTGATAGCGCAGGTAACAGAAAGGAGGCTTTTTTGAATCATTTCACTATCGTCGGAAAGGTAGCCGACGCACCAGAAAGCTTCGAGAGTTCAGCGGGAATCGCCTATGCGAAGCTTCATGTTCTGGTAGAGAAGATGTCCAAGGATCAGGAAAAGGAAGAGGTAATGTTTGAGGTATTGCTTTGGCGCGAATATGCCAAGATGGAACTTGTTCCTGGCGATATTGTCGCAATCCGTGGCAAGCTCCAGGACAACAACAACGAGAAGGATGGCAAGACCTATTACAACGCATCCTTGTCGGCTGATTTTGTGGAAGTGTATCCAAGCTGAAAGATGTCCCTGTCTATAGATGGGGACATTTGTTGTATAATGGTGATATGGCATTTGATTCATTACAAGAGAAATTAACAAAGACATTAAGGAATATCCAAGGTAAGGGCAAGCTTTCGGAGCGCAACATGGAGGAGACGCTCAAGGAGATAAGGGTTGCCTTATTGGAATCTGACGTAAACTATAATGTCGTCAAGCAGTTTCTGGAGAAGATCAGACAGGAGTCGATCGGACAGGATGTACTCAATGCTGTCGAACCTGGACAACTGCTGGTCAAGATCGTACATGATGAGATAGTCAATCTGCTTGGCGATGACAACAACAAGCTAAATCTATTGCCGAATGGTCTGACAAAGATCATGGTTGTTGGTCTGCAAGGTACAGGTAAGACTACTCAGGTAGCCAAGATTGCCAATCTTCTGAAGAACAAAGAAAACAAGAAGGTATTGATGATTGCGGCCGATATCATCAGACCTGCCGCTGTAGACCAGCTCAAGAGCCTAGGTGCACAGATTGGCGTTGAGGTATACTCGGAGCCGATACTTGTGCCTGTCTTGAGACAGGTTCTGAATGGCGTCAAATACGCTGAAGACAACAGTTTCGATGTTGTATTGATAGATACAGCAGGACGTCTGCAGATCGACGAAGTACTGATGCAGGAACTGAAGGACATCAAGGATGCCATCGATCCTCAAGAGATATTGCTTACCGTCGATGCCTTGACTGGTCAGGATATCGTCAATGTCGCCAAGACCTTCCACGATCTTCTGGAAGTTACCGGACTCATCGTCACCAAGTTCGATGGCGATTCCAAGGGCGGTTCTGTGCTTTCGGTAAAGGCTGTAACTGGCGTTCCGATCAAATATGCCGGTGTCGGCGAAAAGATAAACGATATCGAGATCTTCTATCCTGACAGATTGGCTCAGCGAATCCTAGGCATGGGAGACATCGTTTCCTTTGTCGAGAAGGCTCAGGAAGAGATTGACATGAAGAAGGCCGAAGAGACGGCCAATCGTCTGATGGCTGGCAAGTTCTCGATGAATGATCTTCTGACATCGATTGAGCAGTCGACAAAGCTTGGTCCGCTTTCTTCAATCATGAAAATGCTTCCAGGCATGTCCGATATGGCCAATGTCATAAACGACGATGACGCCGATAAACAGATCAAGCGTATCTTCCCGGAAGATTACAGATAATCGCAATCCAAAGGACTGCTTTCAGAACGATTCTGAAGGCAGTCTTTTTGCATTCAAAAAGAGCACCGCAGTGCTCTTACTTTTCGTATACCCAGTGTTTTTCGATACGATAGCCGACAAAGAAGATCAACATATCAATCACAAGCTTGATCGGCATTTCACCGCCTCTGAACAGGAATACCAGAATGGATACCAGGATTGCAGATGCGACGGTCTTGCCTGTTGCAAGCAGGATATATCTGCCGACATGGGAGATTTCATCTGCCTTGAAGACCAGATATTTATCCAGATAGTAGTTATAGGTATCAGAGAATACACGGCCGATGAATGTAGATACAGCAATATACATTAACGGCATGGATTCTTCCAGCAGGCTGATACCTACACTGTAGATCGCCAGGTCCAGAATCGTTGAAGATAACGATACGAAGATAAACAGCAGGAAGGCTCCAACGATATTCCAGGAGTCCTTCAGTGCACGGAAATGCGTACGCTTTACCGACAT
>CALFPO010000018.1 GCA_937919165.1 uncultured Bacillota bacterium
ACAAAAAGCACATCATATGATATTGTAAAAATATATGTAGAGAACACTGTTGGAAAATTCACTAAAAATGATGCTTTAATTGCTTGCCCAAGTTTGGGAAGTTCATCTGTTGAATCGGCACTAAAAAAACTTGTAGAAGATAATACAATATCAAGAAAAGGATCTGGCAAAAATACATTCTACGTTAGAAATAATTAATTTTTTGTGCCTCCCTCTATGCTCCCCAAAATCTAAGTAAATAGAGATAATATAAATAAAATCAAGGATACTAGCATATAAATAGATATAATGTATGCAACATAATATATATGATATGGGGCGGCACCATCGAGTGGGAATAGTATACGAAACAGCGGAAACACCTTATTTTAAAGTAATTTCCGCTTTTCTTATACCTTAAATGCTCGCACATTGCTCGCAATTTATATTATTTGTAGTATCTTATTTATCCAATTTATATTCTTTATAAATATTTCTGTGTACTAGCCAAAAATTAAATATATTAAAAAATGGCTAGTAGAAATGATAGAATGTATTTGGAGAATAGAGTTATGAAAACAATAAAAAGAGAAAAATATCTTAATGAATTAATCGGTGTAAAAGGAACACCAGATATAAAGGTTATCACTGGTATTAGAAGAAGCGGAAAGTCTAAGCTTCTAGAATCTTTTATTGATTATCTAAAAGTAAATGATAAGAAAGCCAATATTATTTATATTGATTTCAATAGTCTTGAAAACGAAGAACTTCAAGAATATCATGCTCTTCATACATATGTGCTAGATAAATATTTAAAGTCTAAGAATAATTACTTATTTATAGATGAAATTCAAAACTGCGTTGGTTTTGAAAAAGCAATTAATTCTTTGCATAGTAAAGAAATGTTTGATATTTATATCACTGGTTCAAATGCATTTTTATTATCAAGTGATTTAGCTACTTTATTTACTGGAAGAACATATTCGATTGAAGTATTCCCATTTTCATTTAATGAATATTTGCAATATTTTAAGTACAAAGACAAATATAAAGCATTTGATCTATATTTGGATGAAGGCGGAATGTCTGGTTCTTACATTCATAAAGATATAAAAGATAAATATAAATATATTAGAGAAGTTTATGACACTCTGGTTCTTAGAGATATTGTTCAAAAGCATAGAATCAAAAAGACTGAATTATTTGAAAAGGTGTCTGATTATATGATTGATAATGTTTCAGCACAATTGTCTTCAAGAAATGTCGAAAAAGAGTTAAAGAATAACAATGACAACACAAATCATTCGACCATAGACAAATATATAAAATATTTATGTAATAGTTTTGGATTTTATAAGATAAGAAGATATAATCTTAAAGGTTTAAAATATTTATCTACCAACGAAAAATACTATTTAGCTGATTATGCTTTTAGGTATGCGCTTCATGGAACAAAAAATCCAGATTATGGAAAAGCATTAGAAAACATAGTAGCTATTGAACTATTAAGAAGAGGGTATCAAGTATATACTGGAGCTTTATATCAAAAGGAAATAGATTTTGTTGCCCAAAAGCAAAGTGAAAAAATATATATACAGGTATCATATAATGTTTCAAACAAAGAAACATTAAAAAGGGAATTAGATCCACTATTATCAATAAGAGATAATTACCCAAAGGTATTAATATCTAGAACATACGAACCAGAGCATGATATAGAAGGAATTGATGTTATCGATATTACCGATTGGTTAATGAACGACTAATTGAGCAAACGCCAAGTTAATCCGTTTAAAAGATTTACGTTTCTCAAAAAAGATCTCAAAAGAATTCTCAATACTATGTAATCCCAAAAATTTAGGTCTATTCTAATAATTGAATAGGCCTTTTATTTCTCTATAATATAGGTATTAAATATATAGTTTGTTTTTACTAATTTAGTAAACTAATCCCATATTATAGTGTTGTTGATGTCGATAGACAAAGACAAGGAACGATTATAAATACAGTAGAATATTGCATATCAAAATAATATGCATTGATTGAGGTAGGAAATAGAGCATTGTGTTTTTATATGCTCTTTTTTATATGCCGTTACAAGAAGAAAAGTAAAGCTTATGTAGTGGCATTTTCTGTTGATATGCCGCTAGAACAAATAGAATCAACAATTTATAAATGCCAAAAATTAGGAGGTAAGAAAATGGCTAATTATGACGTTGAAACTAGGATGCCGGATGTTCTAGTACATATAACGTATCCGGATAATAAAACTAAAAATATCACAATTACGGGCTATGCAATTCATAAAAGACCAAGATGCAAAATTGATGGGATGAAAGATTGTAGAAAACTAGCTAAAACAATAGATGATATTTCAGTAATTGTTGATAGAGTCGTGAATGCAATTGTTGATAAGTATCAAAACAAAGATAAGAAAGTTTTCATATCTAGTTCCGGTTTTACATCGATCAGCGTAGCTGCAGGCAATTCAAAATATGATTCAAGAAATGACTGCAACGCATTAATAGAAACGGGAAGGGATTCGCTGATAGTTGGATGCCAGAATATAGTCGTTCATGACGGTGTATCAAGAATAGACAGCTATGCCTTTTTTGGCCGTAAGGGTTTGACCTCCATAGCCATTCCGGAAAGCGTTAGATATATTTTCGATTATGCATTCTCCTATTGCGACAATCTGGCGTCTTTGACCGTTCCTGATACAGTGGAATCAATAGGGGGGAGGAGCGTTCCTAGGCATACCTCACATAGAATACCATGGCTCATATGAGACCGGTAAACCATCAAAGATAGTGCCTAAGATGCTTCTCGATATCATCACATTCAAATGATATAATCAAAGAAAAAGAAAAGAAGGACTAAAATATGTTGCAGGCTCATCTACAGTTAGAAAAAATTAATGCCAGATATGCGATAATGCCTGGCGATCCAAAAAGAATTGATATAATCAAAACGTTTTTAGATAATCCTGTTGAGCTTATGTATAACCGTGAATTCAGATCGGTGGAAGGAACATACAAAGGGCTTCCAGTAATTGCGGTAAGTACCGGTGTCGGAGGTTCAAGCGCCTCGTTAGCTGTTGAGGAGCTTCATAATCTCGGAGTGCATACAATGGTCAGAATAGGATCAGCTGGTGCATTGCAGAAGAACATAAATCTTGGAGATCTGATAATTGGCGAAGGCGCCATCAGAGATGATGGTGTATCAAAGACTTATATTGACAGCATATATCCAGCTGCACCAGACCACGAGGTTCTGGAAGCCATAGTGAAGACCTGCAAAGAAAAGGGATATCCATATCATACAGGCATTATTCATTCGCATGAAACCTTCTATCATGATTCTAATGCTGAAGAAGAAAAGAAATGGTCTAAGCTTGGAGTGCTGGGGGCAGACTTTGAAAGTGCAGGATTATTTGTGGTTGGAAGAATCAGGGGATGCCGTTGCGCTTCGATATTAAATAACGTTGTGCTATATGGTCAGGATAGTTCTGAAGCGGTAAGCGACTATCAGGGTGGCGAAAGTCTTACTTCTATTGGCGAAAAACGAGAAATTGAAGTGGCTCTTGAAGCGTTCCTGAAGCTTGAAAATCAATAAAAAAAGAAATTGTAATGTGAACGCCAAACAAAAGCAGACAAACTTGAATTGTATCTAGTAAATAGGATTTACACTAAGCCCGAAATTAGAGCTGAATCTCTTGCGAAACTAGAAAAGGCCAGAAGCGAATTGAGTGTGCTCGAAAATGAGCGCACCATAAACTCTTTAAAGAAATAGCCATATGTGATAATGGCAGAATGAAAATTGTGGAAAATAGATCAAACGAAGATTCCGTAGAATCCGCAAGATTATGATGAGTACCCAGTTTTCTGGACATGAATGCTGACGGATTATATCACTAAATATAAAACACTAATGGATGTCCCTGTTGAATGCGGGGAAGCATCAATATGTTAAGCTTAAAACGACAAGTCAATGTGCCCAGGATTCTAGGCACGTGTGGATCCATCAAATAGATGCTCTTTTGTATAGCTATAGAGAAGTTGGCTACAGAAGATTTACAACAATTATGGATTAGTTTTGCTTGAATTTAGCTTCAATAATAAAAAAGAGCAATAATATTTAACTATTTTAAATGTACATAATATACCATAGAAAATAATATATATGGTAATAATTGTAAAATAAAAGAAACAGATATAAACTATTGTTGAGGGAAAATTATGCCAAAAAAACTAGAGTTCAAACTTGATAATAGTAAAAAAGTATATACAAGAAACGATCTACAAGCAAAGGGTTATGAAAGATACGCTATAGATCAAATGGTTCAAAAAGGAATGCTAAATAAAATCACAGGCAGTGTTTTTGAAAATCAAAATTATGATGGACCAGAACTTGATTTATATTTTATACCCGCTTTGATATCTGGGGGTGTTGTTTGTATGCTTTCGGCAGCTATTTATTATGGTCTAACAAATAGTTGGCCACGTGGTATTGATGTTGCTGTAAAAAAAGATAAAAAGATTGTTACTCTTCCAAAATATCCACCAATTGATATTTATCATTTTGGTAAAGATAGATACGAACTAGGCATTATAACCATTAATGATAATGGAAATACTTTTAAAATCTATGATATAGAAAAAACAGTAGTTGATATTATATATTTTAGAAATCAAGTTGGAATAGAAGAGACTAAGGAAATACTTACAAATTATCTAAGTAGAGAAGATCGAAACATAAATAAATTGTATATATATGCAGAAAAATTGAATTGCCTAAAAACACTAAGAACATACATGGAGGTACTAGTTTAATGAATGTTGCATCAATTAAAGATAGATTAAAAAATATAACAAAGAAAACTGGAAGAGAATTTCAAGATTTATTAATTGCTTATGGGCTTGAAAGAACAATATACAGAATTTCAATATCAAAATATAAAGAAAGATTTGTTTTGAAAGGTGGTATATTTCTATATGCGCTAAGCGAAGGGGATTATTCTAGAGTAACAGTAGATATTGATTTGTTAGCTCAACATATAAGCAATGATGTTGAAAGCATGAAAGAAGTATTTTTTGATATTTTTTCTATTGAATGTGATGATGCCTTAAGGTATGATCTTGATTCTCTAAAGGTTAAAGCAATTACGGCGTTTAAAGAATATCATGGCGTAAATGTAGCGATTAATGCATATTTAGATAAGACACTTATTCCAATAGCAATTGATATTGGATTTAATGATGTAATATATCCTGAAAAAGTTGAAATGGATTTTCCTGTTTTATTAAATAATGAGGTTCCCAAAATATATGCTTATTCAATTTATACAGCAATAGCTGAGAAATTTGAAGCATTTGTTTCTCTTGGCTTAGCTAATAGCAGATATAAGGATTTTTATGATATTTATACATTAGCCAAAACATACGATTTAGATGGAAATATATTAAAGAATGCTATTGTTGAAACATTTAATCATAGAAAAACAACTTTAGATAATATAGTTGCGTTTAACGATGACTTTGTTAGTAATCCTATTAATATTCAAAGATGGAATTCATTCAATAAAAATAAGAAAGTATCAAATATCATCAGTCTAAAAGAAACAATAGATTTAATTAAAATATTATTTATGCCAATTGTTGAATCGATTGAAAAAAATGAAGAATTTGATAAAAATTGGTCTAAAGATGAAAATATTTGGGAGTAAATAATTATTAAATAGTTAATAATAAAACACCAATATATGCTAAAATGTGAACACAAATATAGTTGGCGGACATAAGGTATACGCAGCACAACAGTATAGTAATTAGCAATTGCTATTAAACTCTATGGGACTATACGACCTAGTTCATAATGATTACCCGAAGCAAGAGGTAGACAACCATCCACAACTCTTTGCTATATTGACTGGAACTTGGGCCGGCAAGACCGGGGACGTTGCCAGTGACATTTCGGAAAAGATACCAACGAAACTGCACAGGAAGTAGGATAAGCTGTGCTCAATAGAACTAATGACCAAAATATAGTATACTATTATTAGAAAGAGGCATGACCTCCTGGCCGCTTGAGGCTGGGTGTACGGGTAAACGTAGGATCATGCCCTTTTATTTTGCTTAAAATAGATATGGACACCTAGTTTCTTGACAACTGGATGCGCGGTAAACATAAGGACCATATCTTTGTTACCGTGGTACACCCCCTAATTAAGTAAATCTTCCAAAGAATTAGATTTTTAAAGAATAAATCTTACTGTTTTTTAGAAATATTACCTTCAGATAGACTTTCTTTTTGTTATGATAAAAATTTTTTCTCTACAAAAATGCAAACGTATGCAATTAAATCAAAAGATACAAAAACTCGATTTTGTAACTTGTTAACGTATATAGAGTGTTATACAAATATAATAAAGATACCTTTACGGAGGGCATAATATGAAACAGAAAATTGATAAAGGTTACCGTACTAGTGAACTAATTTTTGGCAGTTTTGGTTATGGTGCTGCAATGATTTTTAATTTTGTATATCAAAACTACGTGCCATTAATGCTGGAGGCTAATTTGAGTACTTCTATAGAGAACAAAGTTATTTCTTCATCATTACTTGGATTTATTATGGCATTAGATAATATTTTGGCTATTGCTTTAATTCCAATCTTTGGTAATGTTTCTGACCATACTCGTTCTAGATATGGCAAACGTTTACCATTTATGTTAGTCGGTATTCCAATCTGTTCTATTTTATTTATTTTCATCCCATTAATGGCTAGATTAGGTGGAAAGATTGCTGTCATTATGATGGCTGTTGCTATATTAATTTTCAATGTTGTTTATTTCATTTGGCGTACACCATGTCATGCGGTTATGGGCGATATCGTACCAGAGAAATATCAATCTGATGGTAACGCCGTATTCAATATTGCTGGTGCTTGTGCCATGATAATTTCATTAGCTAGTGCTAGTATTTTAGAAAAAACATCATTCGGTTCTGGTATAGCTACTGGTGATTACACTTCAATTTTCATTTTTGGTTCTATCGTTGCTTTAATCCTTCTTGTTTGTTTGTTCTTTGGCGTTAAATGGAAAGACAATCGTAATGAGGAAATGGAAGTTCCAAGCAAAGGCAAGAATTTCTTAAAGATGTTCTCATTAAAAGAAATTGGTTATACAGAAGAAACTAAGCATGATTTAATTTTAGTACTTATTATTGCATTCTGTTTATCTGGTGCATCTGATGCAGCCTCAACTTACTATAGTTTATTTGCGACAAAGACTTTAGGTTTGGCTGCTAGTAAAGCTTCATCAATTAATGCTATAGGAACTATCTTTGCTGTTTTGTTGGCTATTCCTGCTGGTATAGTTGCACGTAAAAAATCCAAAGGTTTTGCTATTAAACTAGGAGCTGCTTTGACTGCTATCTCTCATTTATTGATGATTGGAATTTCTACAGCTAATTTAGCAGATCATTCAACTGCATTAACATTGGCAATGATTTTCAATTTAGGTTCGTTTGTTTTCATAACCGTAAATACTGTCCCGCTTTTAATTGCTGCAACAGGTTGTAATCACGTCGGAGCAAGCATCGGTGTTTATCAATTAGTAAAAACTATTGCTGCATCTGTATTACCAATAATTTTTGGTGCTATAATTGGTGCTTTTAATAATAACTACAATATTGTACATATTATTTGTGCTAGTTTGTATGTAATTGGTTTTATCGTAGTTGGTAACATAAAAGTTGCTGGTCCAGTCAACGAGGAAGAACAAACTAGAATAGAAGAAGCAATGAAAGAAATTAATGATAATGACTAAGTATATCTCTAACCAGACTGCTTTGTCTTTTGACAAATGGGATTGTTCTTTGGTTAATCCTAAGTATCGTGGCTATAGCAATCTTAAAAAAAGTGATTTTGTAAAAGATACTGTAACAATAAATGCAGATGGAAGTATTCATTTACAATTTCTTTTTCCAAAAGCTTTATTTGTTTCGGCACTTATAAATAAAAAAGTCATTAAACTTAAACGAAGAGGAAAATATTTCTGTTGCGATGTAAATCTAGAAAATGGGATAAGTCGCATCATGTTGATGGTAAATGGGAAATTAACTCTTTATGAGTATTTACCTATGGCTGTTATTTCTAATACTGTTTGTAATTACATAGAGATAATTGAAGAAGGGTCTTTTTATGACGAGAAAACTCCTATCAAAGGAAGTTTAAATCATCATATTATTTATAATAATGTAAAAGAGAAAAATGATAGATTAATTGTTTACATACCTTATGAGTATTATCATAATAACAACAAAAAATATGATGTCATCTATCTTCAACATGGATTTGGTGAAAACGAAATGGGATGGAGTCTCATTGAAAAGGTTAATGTTTTAATGGATAATATGATTTATCAAAAAAAAAGTTCGCCAAGAATTATAGTTATGGCTAATGGGTTTTTCCGCCATTTTGAAGACGATAAAGCAATATTTGAACCATATAGATTTGTTGAGTATTTAACTTCAGATATTATTCCTTATATTGAGAAGACATATCGTGTATCATCTAATCGTTATATGGCAGGTCTATCAATGGGTTCTATTCAAACATCTATGTGTGCTCTTGAGAAACCAGAGCTATTTAAAGCAATCGGTCTATTCAGTGGCTTCTTAAGTGATCCATTAACAAATCTCAACAAACATTTAAATGATAAAAAAATAGAAGCATTTATCCAAAGCAAATGTAGGTTATTTCGTAGTATTGGAAATGACGATAAATATTTGCCTATATATTTAAGCGATGAAAAAATTATTGAAGAAAAGAAAATTCCTTGTACATCAAAGCGCTATGAAGGTGGGCATGATCCCAATGTATGGCGACAAGCAATGATAGATTTTTTAAAGTTTATTGAGAATTAATTATGAAATATGAGATTTATCAAATAGACAAACAAACATATCAAATCCGCTACTATTTTTTATCTGCAGCTGATGTATATTTATATCTGCTAATTGGTGAAGATAAAACCATGTTGATTGATTGTGCCTACGCTGGAGCACCAATAAAACAAATAGTAGATTCATTAACAAACAAACCAATTTTCGTGGCATGCAGTCATGGACATTTTGATCATATTGGCTGTGCTTCTTTGTTTGAAGAAGCATATCTATCAAAAAGTGATTTTGAGGTTGCAAAACTAAATTGCGATTATATTGAAAATACTAAAAGAAACAAGCATATCTTAAATAAGAGACCCACTATGAAATTTCTATTGCTAAATCGTAAACTAGCAAAAGAATTAGAACAAAGTTGTCATATTGAGATGGCCAAATTTAGTGATTGGCCAGAAAGTATGAAATTTGATTTAGGTAATCGAGTAATTTCTATTCTTCCTTGTCCTGGGCACACTAAAGGGTCTGTTGTTTTCTACGATGAAACTAATGGTTATTTATTTACAGGAGATAGTATTTGTTCTAAAGGGGTATTATTGGGTTTTGAAGAATCAACTTCGTTATTAGAATATAAAGAATCAATTTTAAAGCTGAAACAGTTTTGCCAAAGAAATACAATTAAATCTATTTTCCCTGGCCATCATACCCCAATTATAGATACATTAATGATTGATAAGTATTTAAATTTAATTGAAATGATAGGAAAAAAAGAAGTAGAAAATGTGTATGTTGATAATGGTATTTGCAGTGGCTATTGTGCCAATGATGGAGAAGTAAAAATAATATATAATTATGTCTATGGCAACAACATCTAAAGCTAAACAAGCGGTGTTTAATGCTGTGTTGGCATTATTAAAGACTAATAGATTTGATGATATTACGGTATCAGAAATAATTGAAAAAGCGAGCATTTCTCGCACAACTTTTTATCGTTTGTTTGAAGATAAATATGATTTGTTAGATAAGTTTGCTTTTGGTATGTTAGAAAAGTTTGTAGGTTATGGCGATTTTTCAAAAAATAAATGGCGACTTTTTTGTACGGATTTTTTAAATCAATCAATTAATTCTTCATCATTAAAAAAATTCTTTATTAATAGTGGTGACCAGTTCTTTATGACATGTAAACGTTTCTTTTTTAAATTGTTAAGTCATCGTAGTCAACGCTGTGGTTTAGAACACGATGCAATCAAAGAAGATGAACTATCAGTTTTGTCGGCAATTCTTGTTACAGAATATTATGATTGGTTTTCTAAAGATTGTGATAAGACGGCTGATGAATTAATTGAGCACACTATATCTTTTATTCCATCACGTTATATAGAATTGTTAGAGTTAAATGATGATTAAAAATAAAATGATTTTTAATTGTTATGGCGATAGTATTGGTTCTTCATGTAAGGACCTAATTTCTTTTTTGAATCAAAATTCAATAAAATCATATTTTAATAGTATTTATCTACTTCCAAGTGTTTTCCATTATGATATAGATCGTGGTTTTTCTATTATTGATTATGATTTGAATGAACAAATTATTAGTTTAGAAGATTTGAAAACTCTAAAAGAAATGGGCATATCACCAATTTTTGACTTTGTTTTAAATCATTTGTCTAGCAACAGTCCTCAATTTCAAGATATTATCCATAAAGGAAAACAATCCGATTATTACAACTTTTTTGTCGATTGGAATAGTTTTTGGAGAGGCAATGGTATATTAAATGAAAATGGTGTTATAGTCCCAAATCCAGAACATTTGAATTGTTTATATAAAAGAAAAACTTGTTTACCTTGTATTAGTTTTAAAGATGATCTAGGCGAGAGCCACACTTTCTGGAACTCTTTTTATCATAGTCAGGATGATGAAACTCATTGGCTTGGTCAAATGGATTTAAATATTCAAGAACCTCTTGTGTGGAAGTTCTATCAACAAATTTTTAAGAAACTTTCAGATTATGGAGCTTTTGTTATTCGACTAGATGCCTTTCCGTGTCTTTCTAAAATTGTTGGTAGAACGAATTTCTTTAATGAACCAGAAAGTTGGGATATATTAAAGCATGTAGAAGATTTAGCAAAATCTTATTCTTTAGAATTACTTCCAGAAGTACACAGTCCATATCAAAGCCATATATATGAAAAAATAGGGCAAAAAGGTTATTTAGTATACGACTATTTTCTTCCTGGTTTAATACTGGACGCCTTGATTAATGAAGATGGAAGTTATCTTGAAAAGTGGGGGAATGAAATAATTACTAAAAAATTAAATACTATTTCAATGCTTTCCTCACATGATGGGATACCAATTAATGATCTGCATGGATTATTACCTGAATCGCGTATTAATGATTTGGAAAAATATTTAGTTGAAGAAGGTGGGCTTGTCAAAAAAATATACGGAAAAGAAAATGCGACATACCAAATTTTCACTACTTATTTTTCAGCACTTAATGAAAATGAAGATGCCATGTTATTAGCTCGTGCTATTCAATTATTTTTCCCTGGTAACCCACAAATCTATTATTTAGATTTATTATGCGGTAAAAACAATCTTCAGAATATTGACTATGATAGAGAAGAAAGCAAGCGTGAGATAAATCGAAGTGGTATCACATTAGATGAAGCAAATAGATTTATTAAAAGCAATTGCGTTGCTTTGCAGTTAAAACTTATTGCTTATGTTAATGAGAATCTATTAAACCGGCAATTCGAGTGTAATATTGTATGTGAAAAATCAGTATTAAAAATTGTTTATTATAATCAAGCAAAACAAATATGTTTTAGAGCAGATTTAAAACATAAAACATTTGAAATCAATAATAGTTCAATATAAAGGATTTGTTATGATTGCTGAAAATCAAACCAGAACTTTAATCATAAATTATATGCATATGTGAGTCTTTAAGTAATTAAACAAGTTAAATATCCGCTTCAAACCACACAAAATAACATCAAAATCGTAGTTTTTTATGAACAACAAAAGACTTAGGTTTATCTTTAGGAAACTTAATACTTTTCGGACATTGAAGAGGGTTTTGCTTTAATTAATGTCTTCGAAAAAGTATAGGTTTACGAACGATTTGATTATGCCTTGAATTTGCGTTCGATAATATGACCGATCATATTTACCGAACGTTCGCAAACCGCTGCTGCTTTTATGAACTGATATTTGGGCTATAATCATCTTAAGAAGCGACAAAAAAGAGAAGACACACATTAAACGATAAGGATATTAATGTTCGCATCATAGTTGAATGAAATGCGGACATTTTTTTTCAGGGAGGAACTATTTATGGCAATTTGGGCTTATGTCCGATCAACAACTCTGGGTCAGAAGGATGCAGAGGTAAACTCCTCAATATACACGCATATGTCGCCTGAGGCCATGAGGAAGATAGCGGATGCGGACGAGAGACTTTTCGTCAGAAAAAGCCTCTAGCGTATCACAAACGTATCACAAAGAAATACGAAAAAAGCCGATGAATATTGGAGTTTCTGCGTCAGGGGAAAGTCCTAGCGTATCGCAAACGTATCACAAAAAAGTGGCCAATGAAAAAAGCCTTAAAATAAGGCTTTTCATGCAATTATGGCGGTGCGTACGGGACTCGAACCCGTGATCTCCTCCGTGACAGGGAGGCACGATAACCAACTTCGCTAACGCACCATCATTTTTGGCTGCAATAATATTCTAAACTATTTGCGTTTCTTATTCAAGACTTTTTTGTGTAAGACAAGGGCCCATTTGATGGGCCCTTTGTGTCGCATGATTAGTCTGTAGCTACGGCGGTGATTCCGTCCTTCTTAGCGCAGTATGAGCAGAGCTTCGTTCTGCCTTCGGCGATGGCCTGTTCGACCGTTCCGAATGTCAATGTATCTGTCTGATTCAGATAGCCGCAGTCTTCATGAGTGTGGTAAACCTTGCCGAATGGAGCCCAATAAACTTTTGTGCTGCCCAATGTCTGCATGGCGATATCCTTCTGCTCTGAAGATACAGGGTTGAAGTCATAGCTTGATACGCCGCCGATCAATAGAGCGATGACAGCTGCGATGGTAGCGATGGTCTTGGTCTTCTTGTCGAGATCCTTGTTGGTGAGAAGCAGGACAATGAGCGGAATGAAGGCGAAGCAGCCAACGATGAGGCCCATGTTGTTCCACAGCCAGAATTTGGTCTTGTTTGCTTCAGATACTGGATCGATGTGGTTGGCTTTCTTCCAGAACTGCGAACCGATTACCAGGAATACCAGGTCGAGCACGAGTGCGCCGATCAGGGCATACAGTGTAGGGATGGCAGTGATGTTGATCTTGCCGAAGAGCACCAGCACAGCGACGATCTCGAAGATGATGGCGATGAGCCAGAATACTACTGCAAGGATGCGCTTAGGCTTGGCGTTGCCGACAGGCTTTGCTTCCTTGATCTTAGATTTGCTGACAGACTTGTTGGTCTCAGCTTCCACGAATTTATGTTCCTTTTTAGTGGCCATATATATCTATTCCTCCTATATGTTTTACTAGTTAATTGTATTACATTTCCTTTCAACTATCTATATCGGTAGTTGGCTGGATATCTGTTCTTGAGAATGCCGTCCTTGACTTTGCCGAATCCTAGCGGATAGCCATCTACAGAGACTAGCGTTGTTCCTTCGACGTTGAAGTCCTTGACGTCAAGGGTTTCGCATTTTAGATACTTCAATACTCTTGGATCATCGATGTCTAGGTCGATGACATTAGAGAATTCATCTTTCTTTGATGATAGAGCCAAGGCGATGGAAGGTTCAAATCTATCATGATTTATGTCGCCTAGATAGAGTCCAGATCTGAGCATTCTTAGTCCCTTGAGATCGATATCGATAAGGGGTTCAAAGGTGTATCTGCCTTTTCTTTCGACGAATCTTCCGTTCTTGAAATCCATCTTCACATCCTTCAGGAAAGGGATATATGGGATGGATGCAATATTGTCCTTGATGTTGCGTTTGTCTGTTCTGTTTCCTTTCTGCAGCAGAGCTACGAAGTGTCCTTCACCTTTTAGTCTATGGGGATACAGCCTTAGGCAATCTTTTGTCCTTTCGCTTATGCCATGGGCAAAGCAGCTATCTTGCGATATCGGCATCATCTTCAGTTCGGGGTGTCTGTCTAGCACATATTCAATGACCTCTTCATCTTCTTTTGGCGAGAAGGTACAGGTCGAATAGAGGATATTGCCCCCATCCTTGAGAAGAGCGACAGCCTTATCCAATATGGCTTTCTGTAGAGGGGCGTAGTAGTCGCTGCCTCTTTCCATCCATGATCTGATGAGCTCAGGTTCCTTGCGGAACATGCCTTCTCCTGAACATGGGGCATCGACCAGAATCTTATCGAAATAGCCATTGAAGCGATCGAGGTTCATGATGTCTTCAGCCATGACATAGGCATTGGCTACGCCTTGATTCTCAAGGGTTTTTAGCAGTATCTGGGCTCTTGATACCGAGATATCGTTGGAGAAGAGCACACCGGTATTGTTCAGCTTGTTGGCAAGCTTTGAGGACTTGCCTCCGGGAGCTGCGCAGGCATCAAGCACGATGTCTCCCTCTTCGATCGGAAGCGCTTCTGCCGGCAGCATGGCGCTTGGCTCCTGGAGATAATAGAGTCCTGCATAATAGTAGGGATGCTTGGATGGCATGTCCTCTTCCTTGTAGTAGAAGCCATCGCTTGTCCATGGGATAGGCTCAAGCTCGAATGGTGCGATCTTGAGAAAATCTTCGACCGATATCTTGCCGGTATTGACTCTAAGTCCTAGAGATCTAGGACTATCAAAAGATGATATGTAGTCATCATATTCATCTTTGAGAAGTTCCTTCATTTCTGATAGATACTGTTTGGGAAGATTCATAGATTAATATTATCACGGAATATTTCAGGAATTTGGCGTTTGGATGCGAAATATATAGCAGGAGCCATGGAGTGTGTCTTATGCGGAAACAAGGATACGTCCTATTTCTATAAGGGACATAAAGGATATTATTGCCGTAGATGCATAGGCTTTTCTCGTGTGCTTCTTGAGGAGGAACCGAAGCCTCTTGAATATGAGATAGGCGAGGGTGTCGATGAATATCGCTTCTCTTATGAGCTTACCGATATCCAGAAGGAGGCTTCAGACAGATGCGCATCGCTTATCGGTAGCCATGACGTTCTTCTTCATTGCGTCTGTGGGGCCGGGAAGACGGAGATCAGCGTAGCTTCCCTTGGCCACTATCTGAAAAGGGGACTCAAGGTGGCCTATGCCATATCCCGTAAGGAAGTCGTCATTGAACTGGAAAGAAGGTTCTCTGCGATCTTTCCTAAGGCAAGGGTTGTGGCGGTATATGGAGGCCACCACGAGCTCCTGACTGGCGATCTGATTGTGTGCACTACTCATCAGCTATATCGCTACTATAAAAGCTTTGATCTGCTGGTGATCGATGAGGCGGATGCCTTTCCGCTGAAAGGAAACGAGACGCTCATGAATATCGCCATCAACAGCTGCAGAGGTCATATCATCTTTTCGACGGCAACAGTCGATGATGGATTGCGGAAGATCATTGAAAGACGATCATGCGAAAAGGTTGAGGTCTTTGTCAGGCCATCGAATAGGCCTTTGACGATACCTAGGATAATGCGAATGAATAAAGTGTTTGGCATGCTTATGCTGATATATCTTGTAGTCAGGATGAAAGGCCAATGCATCGTGTTCATGCCCAGTAAGAAGGAATGCATGCATATGTTTAGGCTCATATCATTGTTTAGAAAATGTACATATGCGTATTCCGATCTGGATAGAAGAGATGACAACATCAAGGATTTCCGGGATGGGAAGCATCAGTTCATCGCCTCGACTCTGGTGCTTGAAAGAGGCATAACCATCAAGGACGTCAATGTGATCATCTGCGATTATATCGAAGGAATCTTCGATGAAAGCAATCTCATCCAGATGCTGGGAAGGGTAGGAAGAGGCATCGACAGCTCTTGCGGCAAGGCCTATATCCTGACCGATAGATATGGAAAGAAGATACGGAATGTGGTCAGATACCTGAAGGAGGCAAACAGTCATCTTGAGATGCCTATATTGCGATAAGAGAATAGAGAAAGAGACCTTGGTTTCTATCTTTCTGGAGCAGGACCTGTTATGCAATGAATGCCGAAAGAAGATGAAGATGAAAAGGAAGGTGATTGAGATCGAACATCTCAAGATCGAGACCTTCTATGAATATGACTCCTTGTTTAGAAGCATTCTGCTTCAGTACAAGGAATGCTACGACGAGGCACTGAAGGATGTGTTCCTCTATACCTTGAGCGACTATATCAGATATCGCTACCATGGCTATCGGATATTGTATGTCCCAAGCAGCAGAAAGAAGCTGGAGGAGAGAGGATTCAATCATCTTGAGCTGATCTTTGAAAACCTGGATATGGAAGAAGCCAAGGGACTAAGGATGATAGAGGAGCTTGTCCAGGAAGGACAGGACAGGCAAGGCAGAAGAAAGATGGTCAGCAACTACATATATGAAGGCGAGCATCTTGACAAGGTTCTAGTGGTCGATGATGTGGTTACGACGGGTTCTACGATGCTAGGAATCGATAGAGCGATATGTGAAAAAATTAATAATGCCAGATATATGGCTTTGGCAAGAATAGAGAAAACGCTTTCAAAAAAAACTTAATATGCTACAATTTATGTATAAGGAGAATAAGAGGATGTTAGGAAAAGTTAAAAGATTCAATAAGGTTAAGGGATTTGGCTTCATAACAGCTGATGATGGTCGTGACGTCTTTTTCCATTATTCTCAATTGCTTATGGATGGATACAAAACCATCGATGAGGGTGCACCGGTTGAATTCGATCTAGTTGAAGGTGATCGCGGTCTTCAAGCTCACAATATAAAAGAGATTAAAGAACAAGAAACATTGTAAGACGGGAGGTTGGTCGAAGGACTGACCTTTTTCTTATGCTATAATATAGAACGTATTGGAGATTTGGATATGAGTTTTCTTGATAAGATTTTTAATGCGGACAAGAAGATATTGGCTGAGGTAGAGAATGCCGTAAGGCCAGTGGAGAAGCTTGCGGATGAGATGGCTTCCTTGTCCGATGAACAGTTGAAGAATAAGACAGCCGAATTCAGGGAAAGGCTAGACAAGGGCGAGACGCTTGATGACCTTATGGTTGAGGCTTTTGCGGTGGCAAGAGAGGCAGCCAAGAGGGTAATCGGCGAATATCCTTTCTTCTGTCAGCTTGAAGGTGCCTGTGTGCTGCATCGCGGCGATATCGCTGAGATGAAGACCGGTGAAGGAAAGACCTTGACTTCTGTCATGGCTGTATATCTCAATGCCCTGACCGGCAAGGGTGTGCATGTCATCACCGTCAATGAATACCTGGCTGAAAGAGACTCGCAATGGATGGGCGCTATCCATCGTTTTCTAGGCTTAACAGTCGGTCTCAATAAGCATTCCATGACCCCAGCCGAAAAGCGCAAGGCCTATGAATGCGACATTACCTATACGACAAACTCAGAAGTAGGCTTCGACTATCTGCGTGACAACATGGTCACTAGAGTTGAAGATAGAGTTCTGAGAGAACTTAATTTTGCTCTGGTCGATGAGGTTGACTCTATTCTGATCGATGAATCAAGAACACCGCTCATCATTTCTGGTGGACAGAAACAGACTGCTAACAACTATCAGTCGGCTGACCGTTTCGTCAAGAGACTTACGAAGGATGTCGACTATGTGATCGATATCAAGGACAAGAATGTGCAGCTTACCGAAGAGGGTATCCATAAGGGCGAGAGAGCCTTTGGACAGGATAACCTCTATTCGCCTGAGAACACCTTGCTGGTGCACTACATAAATCAGGCTTTGAAGGCCAATTACATCATGCATCGCGATGTGGAATATGTTGTCGAAAACAATGAAGTGGTCATCGTTGACCAGAACACCGGCCGTAAGATGCCAGGCAGAGAATACTCTGATGGTCTGCATCAGGCCATTCAGGCCAAGGAAGGCGTCACTATCAAGCAGGAAACCGTCACCATGGCTACCATAACCTACCAGAACTTCTTCCGTCTCTATGACAAGCTGGCCGGTATGACCGGTACAGCCAAGACCGAAGAGGAAGAATTCCTTTCCATCTACAACATGAGAGTTGTCGAGATACCTACAAATAGGCCAGTCATCAGAAACGACAATTCCGATCTGGTATTCGGCACCAAGAAGGCCAAGTATAATGCCTTATTGGAAGAGGTCAAGGAACTGTATGCCAAGGGACAGCCAGTGCTGGTCGGCACAATCTCGGTCGAGACCTCTGAACTGATATCCAAGATGTTCAAGCAGGCTCGCATCAGACATGAAGTGCTCAATGCCAAGAACCATGCCCGTGAGGCTGAGATCATCGCCAAGGCAGGCCATGAGGGTGCGGTTACGATTGCCACCAATATGGCAGGCCGTGGAACCGACATCAAGCTCACCGACAAGTCAAGAGAGCTTGGCGGTCTGGCGGTCTTGGGTTCGGAAAGGCATGAAAGCCGCCGTATTGACAATCAGCTTAGGGGGCGTTCCGGAAGACAGGGCGATCCTGGCTATTCAAGATTCTTTGTGTCGCTTGAGGATGAACTGATGGTCAGATTCGGTTCGGACCGTATCCAGGGACTGTTCGATCAGATGGGCGATCTGCCTATCGAGAATGGCATGGTAACCAAGGCCATATCTTCAGCCCAGAAGAGGGTTGAAGGCATCAACTTCGATGTGCGCAAGGCGTTGCTGGACTATGACGATGTAATGCGTCAGCAGCGTGAGACGATGTATGCGCAGCGCAACTATATACTTGAGAACGAAGATATCCATTCGGTTGTCGAGAATATGTTCAGCCGTGAGATAGACAATATGGTTGAAAACAATGCCATCATCGATGGAAGAAACGAAAAGCTTGACTATGAAGGCATAGCCAAGAGGATGATCAATATGGGCATTCCATCTTTCAAGCAAGAAGATATTGAAGGACTTGGCAAGGAAGAGGCCAAGAAGAAATGCTTCGAGACGGCTTTTGGCGCCTATGAAGACAAGATCAAGCCAGTCAAGGATCAGATATTGCCGCTTGAAAAGACAATGGTGCTGAGAATCATGGACCGTGCTTGGCAGAATCAGATCGATATCATGTCCAAGCTTAGGGAAGGCATCCATCTGCGCAGCTATGCCCAGAACAATCCTCTGCAGGTCTATGTAGAAGAGGGCTATGAGCTGTTCGAGTCGATGATGAATACCATCAGCAATGATGTTGTGGCATTCTGCAGCAATCTCAAGATCGTAATGAAGGAAGATAGATAGTATGGAAATATATGAAATGAAACAAGGCCTGAGCGCTTCCTTAAAGAAGCTTAAAGACTTAGGCGACTCTCTTTGACCTGGCTGGTCTAGATAGAAAGATAGAAGAGCTTGAAGGCGTTCAGGCAACTGATGGCTTCTGGAATGATCAGAAGAAGGCCCAGAACGTCATCAAGGAATACAATACGCTGAAGACGCTCAGAAACAAGTATGGCGTCAACGAAAGAAACATCGTTTCGCTGCAGGAAGAGCTGGATGAGCTGCAGAAGAACTATGATGCGGAGCTTTTTGATTTGGTGTGCGATGAATATGAAGAGGCCATGAAGAGCTTCGAGGAATTCGAGATCAATGTCCTGCTTTCCAATGACTATGACCATTCCAATGCCATCCTGGAGATCCATCCAGGAGCTGGCGGAACCGAATCGCAGGATTGGGCCGAGATGCTCTACAGGATGTATCAGCGCTATGCCCAGCGGGCCGGATACGGCTTTGAGATCCTTTCCTATGAAGAGGCTGATGAGGCGGGCATCAAGTCCTGCTCTGTACTCATCAAGGGCGATATGGCCTATGGCTATCTCAAGGGAGAAACCGGTGTACATCGTTTGGTGAGAATATCTCCATTTGATGCATCAGGCAGAAGACATACATCGTTTGCGTCAGTTGATATCATGCCTGAGTTCAACAATGAGATCGATATCGAGATCAGAGAAGAGGATCTTGAGGTCGATACCATGCGATCATCCGGTGCCGGCGGTCAGCACATAAACAAGACCGATAGTGCCGTGCGCATGAAACATATTCCGACTGGACTGATGGCTTTCTCGCAATCGGAGCGTTCGCAGATCCTCAACCGCGAGAAATGTCTGCAGGTCCTCAAATCGAAGCTCTATCAGAAGGCCATCGAAGATAGAGAGAACGAGAAGCGTGCCCTCAAGGGCGAACAGAAGAAGATCGAATGGGGTTCCCAGATCAGATCGTATGTCTTCTGCCCATATACAATGGTCAAGGACCATCGCACCAATTATGAAGAGGGCAATATCGATAAGGTAATGGATGGCGAAATCGAGAATTTCCTGTTTGAATTTCTCAAGGGGCAAATATGATAAAGAAGAATCTTAGCTTATTCACATTGATAGGTCTGGTGCTTGGCATTATCTTTGGGCTCGTTTGTCCAGATATGGTGCCATCGATCAGTTTCATCGGGACGTTCTATATTTCGTGCCTCAAGTACATGGTGGTGCCGGTAGTCTTCACCAGCATCTGCGTATCGGTGTTCAACTCAAGGAAACTGAAGAACCGTCTGGTTCCGATGACGATACTGGTCTTTGCGCTGATGTTTATCGCAACCTTCCTGCTTTCGAGCCTTATCGTGACGATCATCGATCCTAGCAGAGGCTTTGCTTTCGAGAATGTCGAATGGACAGGCTCAACGACAACCATCGGCATCGGGACGATGCTGAAGAATCTTGTGCCAACCAGCCTCAGCAAGTTCCTGACCGGTTCCAACCTGTTCACTGTCATCCTGCTGGCTTTTGTCTCTGGCGTTGTATGCACTCTCTTCGACAAGGGAGAAAAGGTCATCGCCTTTATCGGCAAGATCAAGGGATTCCTGTTTGTGATACTTGAGTATTTCATGTTTGTATCGCCATTTGCGGTCTTCTCATTGATGGCTTCTACAATCGTCAACTATGGATCGATCCTGCTTGGCGTAGGTGTCAGATACATACTGACGGCCTATGTCTGCACCTTGGCTGCGCTTGTTATCGTCATGATTGTTCCGGTACTTGTCATATGCAAGATGTCTCCTAAGACCTTCATCTCCAAGGTATACAAGATCTGGCTCATCACGATCAGCACCTGTTCATCAGCTGCGACCTTGCCATATACGATCAAGACCTGCAGGGAAGAGTTCGATGTGCCTGAAGATGTAACTGATGTTGTCGTACCTCTTGGCACGACTATCCATATGTGTGGCGGAGCAGTAAGCTTTGCGCTATTAGGACTGTTCTGTTCAAAGCTCTATGGTGTAGAGATAACTGCAGGAAAGTATGTGATCATGCTGATATCGGCATTGCTGATCAATATGGCTGCTCCAGGCATCCCTGGCGGCGGTCCAATCATTGGCGCTACCTATCTAGAGATATTGGGTGTACCGCTTAGCTTCATCGGTTTCTATACCGGCATATACAAGCTGCTTGATATGGTATATACATCGCTTAATGTCACCGATGACATCGCTTCGAATGTCATCATAAATTATCTGAGCGGCAAGAAGAAAAGATAGTTTGAAGACAACTTGTGCTACAATAATATTGTTTTGATGGATAGAGTAGATGACGCGTGTCCCAAAGAGAGTCCGGATGGTGAGAAAGGATGGATAATGATCATTGAACATGGATCCTGAACATCGTGGCTGATATGTAAGCCATGACGTATGCCTGCGTTAAGGGTTCAAGTGAAAAGATAAGGTGGTACCGCGCATTTGCGCCCTTGTGCTGCCTTTTTATTTTTGGGAGGAAAACATGTCAGAAGAAAAGAAGACCTATTATGTAACAACGCCTATCTATTATCCTAGCGATAATTTCCATGTTGGGCATTGCTATACCACCGTCATTGCGGATGCTTTGGCTCGCTACAAGAAACTCAAGGGCTACGACGTATATTTTCTGACCGGCTCTGATGAGCATGGCCAGAAGATCGAGGAGAGAGCCAAGAAGAAGGGCGTTACGCCAATCGAATTCATCAATCCGATCATCGACAATGCCAAAGACCTTTGGAAGTCGTTGGACATTTCCTATGACAAGTTCATCAGGACAACCGATGAAGAGCATGTCAAATGTGTACAGAGGATCTTCACTACGCTCTATGAGCAGGGCGATATCTATAAGGGAAGCTATGAGGGCTGGTATTGCACACCATGCGAGTCCTTCTGGACTGAATCGCAGCTGGTTGATGGCAAGTGTCCTGACTGCGGCAGAGAAGTCAAGCTGACCAAGGAAGATGCCTATTTCTTCAAGCTTTCCAAATATCAGGAAAGATTTGAGGCTTACCTCAAGGAACATCCTGAACTGATGCAGCCTGAATCGCGCTACAACGAGATGTACAACAACTTCCTCAAGCCAGGTCTTAAGGATCTCTGCGTATCGCGTGCATCCGTAAAATGGGGAATCCCTGTGACCTTTGACGAGTCGCAGACCGTCTATGTCTGGGTCGATGCCCTTTCCAACTACATCAGTGCCTTGGGCTACAATTCCGATGACGATACCTTATACCAGAAATACTGGCCAGCAGATCTGCATCTGGTCGGCAAGGAAATCTTCCGTTTCCATACCATCATCTGGCCTATCATGCTGATGGCATTGGGTCTTCCTTTGCCTAAGCGCGTATATGGCCATGGCTGGCTGACCATGGATGGCGGCAAGATCTCCAAGTCCAAGGGCAACTACAAAGATCCAAGAGTCTTCGTCAAGGACTATGGCCAGGATACCATCAGATACTTCCTGCTTAGCGAAGTGCCATTTGGCTCTGATGGAAACTTCTCTGAACTATTGATGATCGAAAGAAGAAATTCCGATCTCTGCAACGTTCTAGGCAACCTGGTAAACAGAACCATCTCCATGACCAACAAGTACTTTGGCGGACATGTGACCAAAAACAACAATCCTACCGAACTCGACAATGACGTAATCACCTTGTTAAATGGAATGGATGAAGAGGTAGACAAGAAGATCGAAGAACTCAATATCCCTGGCTCATTGTCTTCCATCTTTGCGCGTCTTGAAAGACTCAACAAATATATCGATGAGACTTCGCCTTGGGTATTGGCCAAGGATGAGGCTTCAAAGGGCAGACTCAATGATGTGCTATACACTATCCTTGAAGGCATCAGAATGTGCGCTCAGGAACTTGAGGCCTACATACCTTCAACCAGCGGCAAGATCTTTGCTCAGCTTGGAATAGAGGGTGGAGACCTGCTGAACAACGGCTTTGGCAAGTTTGATGAATACAAGGTAACCGAAACGCCTGAGATTCTGTTTGCCAGAATCGATGAGGAGGAGCTCAAGGCCAAGATCGAGGCCGAGAACGCTGAGACTCCTGCAGTCGAGATCAAGCATAAGGACCAGATCGAATTCAATGACTTCGACAAGGTAGAGCTTGTCGTAGGACAGGTCACAAAATGCGAGAAGCATCCTAATGCCGACAAGATACTGGTATTCGATATCGACTTTGGCTATGAGCACCGCCAGATCCTTTCTGGTGTGGCTGCCTTCTACAAGCCTGAAGAGCTAGTAGGCAGAAAGGTAGTGGCTGTCATGAACCTGGCTCCAAGAAAGATCAGAGGCCTTGATTCCAACGGCATGCTGCTGTCGGCTGTAAAAGAAGTAGACGGCAAGGAAACATTGGAACTCATCAGCACCGATATGCCTATAGGAAGCATTGTCTGCTGATGTCGAAGCTGATTGTTCCTGAAGACTACAGGCCAACCTTGAATCTCTATCGCAAACAGAGAGCGATCGAGTTCATCAAGTACGAATTCCAGAAGAATCTGGGCGAACAGCTGAATCTCAAAAGAGTGTCTGCTCCCCTGGTGGTATTCGAAGATTCAGGCCTAAACGATAATCTAAGCGGCAAAGAAAGGCCAGTAAGCTTTGATGTGCCCGATATCGGCAGGAATGGCGAAGTTGTCCATTCTCTGGCCAAATGGAAAAGAGTAGCCTTGAAGGACTATGACTTCAATGTCTACAACGGCATGTATACCGATATGAATGCCATCAGAAGGGATGAACAGCTGGATAATCTTCATTCCATCTATGTCGATCAGTGGGACTGGGAAAAGGTCATCAAAGATAGCGACTGCAACAGTTCATATCTCAAGGAATGCGTAAGACAGATTGTCCATGCGATCTATCTGACAAGCGTATCATTGGCTTCGAAGTTTCCTGAACTGCAGGTTGAGGTAGAGGATGATGTCTTCTTCATCTCTTCCGAGGAATTATATAAGATGTATCCTGATATGAGCTCCAAGGAAAGGGAGAATGCCATCGTCAAGAAGCATCATGTCGTCTTCTTGAGTGAGATTGGCGATGACATGTCTTGTGGCGTGCCTCATGATTCAAGAGCACCTGACTATGACAACTGGCATCTGAATGGTGACTTGCTTTACTATGATAGAATCCTTGATTGTGCCATTGAACTGTCTTCGATGGGCATCAGGGTTGACAAGGAAACGATGCTTAGACAGCTTAAGAAAGCTAATGCCATGGATCGCATTGAACTTCCATACCATCGTCGTCTGCTTAATGGCGACCTGCCGCAGACCATCGGCGGAGGCATCGGACAGTCAAGAGTGTGCATGCTGCTGATGGCTACAGCCCATATCGGCGAGGTGCAAGCCAGCCTATGGGATGATGATACGCTTAAGAAGTGCGCTGAAGCAGGAATAAACATACTATAGCGACATTTAGGACCATGATTTCATCAAAGGAATTTGGTCCTTTTTCTTTTGCGATAGACATTTCTTGAATGTAGGAAAAAGTGATACCGTTTTCATTGTTTACAAGGTTTTCTTTTATGTTATTCTATTTGTGTAATCAAGTCGTATAATCCTTCTGATATGGTGAAGGAGTCTCTACATCGGCGCCGTAAATGCCGGTACTATGATGGAATGCTTCTTAATGTTCCATCTTACGATGGGATTACTATTAAGAAGTATACTAATCAAAATAATAAGGAACAGCTACACTGGTTTTTTGTTTTTTAATTTTTATACTTCACACAAATAATAGTGAAAAGGAGGAGAAAATGAAAAAACTATTATCTGTTCTTTTGGTTTTGCTTATGATGCTCTGTCTTGCCGGATGCGGTTCAGATGAAGGCAATGATGGCGAAGAGAATGCCGAAAAGGAATTCAAGGTCGGCATGGTATGCATTGGCGACACCAATGAATTCTATACGGCTGCTCATGTAGAGGGCTTGAATGCTGCTGCTGAGAAGCTTGGTGTCGAAACAGTATTCAAATACAGTGCTGGCGATGGTGGCGAAAAGGTTCAGACTGCTCTTGAAGACCTTGCGGAAGAGGGATGTGATCTTATCATCTCCAACTCATATGGCCATCAGTCACATACCTTATCTGTTGCACAGGCCAATCCTGATATCTATTTTGTAGCTTCTACAGGCGACAATGCTGCTTCCGCAAACCTTGACACCTACACCAATGCTTTCTGTTCAACCTACCAGGCCAGATATGTAGCTGGTGTTGTTGCCGGAATGAAGATCAAGGAACTTGTTGAAAACGGCGCGCTTGCTGACAAGAACTATGATGAGAACGGCAATGTCATCATCGGTTATGTTTCCGCTTTCCCATATGCTGAATGCGTATCTGGATATACTTCATACTATTTGGGCGTCAAGTCTGTAGTCGAGAATGTTGTAATGTATGTTACCTATACAAACGACTGGAGCAATGCTTCTCTTGAGAAGTCTGGTGCTGAAGCTCTCATGGCTAAGGGCGCTGTTATCCTTTCTCAGCACGCCGATACAAATGGCTGTCCAAGCGCAGTTGAGGCTGCCAACGTCAATGGCGAAGTCGTATATTGCGTAGGCTATAATGGAGACTTCCTTAAGGTTGCCCCTAACTCATGTCTGACAAGTGCCGGCAACAACTGGGAGATTCCTTACGCATACTTCATCGAGACAGCTATGGCTGGCGGCAAGTTCGAAGACTGGAACGGCGGCTATGAGATTGGCGCCAACTTCATCACTGAACTGGGTAGCGCCTGCGCTCCTGGCACAGCAGAAAAGGTCAAGGAAGTCGAGGATGGCATCAAGGCTGGAACTCTGCACGTATTTGATGCTTCAACATTCACGATTGATGGCGTTACACCAACCGAAATCTTGGCTGACTTAGATGGCGACTTCACGCCAGAGACAAACTGCCTGATCGATGGCTACTTCCATGAATCGGAATACAGAAGTGCTCCATACTTTGCTGCTGCAATCGATGGCATCATTTCAATAGACTAATTTAGAAACACAATGTTCATAAGCCAGTGATGACCATCACTGGCTTATTCTCTAATGGTGAAAAAATGGAAAAGATAATTGAATTCAAGAACATCTCAAAGAGATTCGGCACAATCAAGGCCAACAGCGACATCAGTTTCTCTGTCTATGCAGGTGAAGTGATGGCCTTGCTAGGAGAGAATGGATCTGGAAAGACTACTCTCATGAATATGCTGTCAGGTATCTACTATCCTGATGAGGGACAGATTTTTGTGAATGGCAAAGAGGCCAGGATCAAATCTCCTGTCGATGCCTTTGCGCTGAAGATCGGAATGGTCCATCAGCATTTCAAGCTGGTCGACAGTTTTTCGGCATTAGAGAATATCGTACTGGGCATCAAGGCTACGGAAGGAAACGATCTTGCTTCTGCTCGGGCCGCCTGCCTCGATATCTGCAATAGATATGGATTTGAGTTAAATCTGGACAAGATTGTCCATGATATGAATGTTTCTGAGAAACAGACTCTGGAGATCATCAAGGTTCTGTATAGAGGAGCTGAAATATTGATTCTTGATGAACCGACTACGGTATTGACGCCCCAGGAAAGCCAGAAGCTGTTTGAGGTCATCAGAAACATGAGGGCCGACAATAAGGCTGTCATCATCATTACCCATAAACTGCAGGAGGTTCTGGGGATTTCCGATAGAGTTGCCATCTTGCGCAAAGGAAACTATATAGCGACTGTCGATACGAAAAAGACCAATGCCCAAGAGCTTACCAACATGATGGTAGGTGAACAGGTCAAGCTTGATATTGCCCGCGATCTTGTGGAAGAGAGAGTCAAGCGTCTGGAAGTTAAGAATCTGAGCGTCAAGAATGCAGAAGGCAAGCTGGCGATTGATGATGTGTCGTTTGAGGCGTATTCAGGAGAGATTCTAGGCATTGCCGGAATTTCTGGAAATGGACAGAAGGAACTGCTGGAAGGCATCATGGGCCTTGTGGATCCTGAACCTGGATCCAGCGTCGTATACAATTCAACTGCCCATGGCGTACATGAGCTTGTCGGCCTTTCGACACAGGAGATCATTCAGTATGGACTCCATCTGGCTTTTGTGCCTGAGGACCGTCTAGGTATGGGCCTTGTCGGTTCGATGGGCATGACCAACAATTTTATGCTCAAGAAATACTATAAGGGCAAGGGACCTTTCCTGCATAAGAAGAAATCCAAGGAACTGGCAAGCCAGATCAAGGATGAGCTTGATGTGGCCACTCCTTATCTGGAATTTCCGGTCCGCAGGCTTTCTGGCGGCAATGTCCAGAAGGTGCTGGTCGGCCGCGAAATAACCGCCAAGCCTACCGTCTTGATGACCGCCTATGCTGTAAGGGGTCTTGATATCAATACTTCATACGCCATATACAACATTCTCAATGAGCAGAAAAAGAAGGGCGTTGCCGTCATCTATGTAGGCGAAGATCTGGATGTTCTGTTGGCTCTTTCAGACAGGATCATGGTCCTGTGCGATGGCAAGGTCAACGGCATCTTGGATGGACGTACCGCCACCAAGGATGAAGTCGGATATCTGATGGCTCACCTGAAGGAGGATAGATGACATGCATATAATCAAGAATGAACGTCCGCTTTGGCAGACGCTTGTCATAAAGACTATTGCGATAGTGCTGGCTCTTCTGGTGTCGGCTCTATTCATAATCGTCTTGACGGGTCTTGATCCGCTTGCGGTATTCAAGGCAACAATCAAGGGAACCTTCTCATCTTCAAGAAGATTCTTCAGCGTTTTGCGTGATGCATCGTTTCTGTTCATGATTGCCTTAGGCTTGACCCCGGCCTTCAAGATGAATTTCATGAACAATGGTGCAGAAGGTCAGGTATTGATGGGAGCGCTTGGAACAGCGGCTGTAATGATCAATCTTGCCGGTAAGGTATCGAATCTTGTGCTGCTTATGCTGATGCTTATGGCAGCCCTGATCCTTTCGATGCTTTGGGGAGCCATTCCTGCCTTCTTCAAGGTAAGGTATGGCACCAATGAGACGTTGTTTACGCTGATGATGAACTATATCGCCATGCAGATCGTTGAATTCTGCATCGATCTTTGGGACAAGAAACAGTCCCATGTGATCGGCGTCATCAACTCCGATTCGACAGCAGGCTGGTTGCCATCGCTTTTCGGCAATCAATACATGATTGTCTTCATCGCTACGCTTCTTATGGCAGCCATCATCCATATATACATGAATTATTCTAAGCAGGGCTATGAGATAGAGGTAGTCGGCGAATCGCATAAGACCGCAAAGTATGCAGGCATCAATGTGAATGCCGTAACCGTAAGGACGGTAATAATCTCAGCGATGATCTGCGGGCTGGCCGGCTTCTTCAATGTCTCAGGAATCTCACACACCCTGTCGGCCTCTACGGCAGGAGGAAAAGGATTCACCGCCATCATTGTTGCCTGGCTAGGCAAGTTCAATGTCGTTGCCATGGCCCTTATCTCGTTCATGCTGCAGTTTCTATCGAAAGGAGCTATGCAGATAGCTTCAGACTTCAATCTCAATGACTATATCGCCAATATTGTCGTTGCCATAATACTGTTCTTCATAATCGCTTCAGAATTTTTCTGCAGCTATTCGATTGTCAGAAGCGGAAAGGAGGAAAAATAGGATGAATCTTTCTTCATTGTTATCTTGGTTCAATTCAGCCGTTACTTTCGGCACCATCATCCTGTATGGATGTCTAGGCGAAACCTTGACTCAAAAGGCAGGAAATCTGAATCTGGGAACTCCTGGCATCATGACCCTTGGCGGAATCGGTTCCGTGCTGGCGGCCTTTGCCTATGAGAACGCCGTCGCTACGCCAAATCCTTTTGTCTGCGTTGCTGTTGCCACGCTTGGCGCGTTGGCGCTATCGGGACTTGGAGGACTTATCTATGCATTCCTTACCATCTCGCTTAGATGCAACCAGAATGTTGTCGGTCTGACGCTTGTCACCTTCGGAACAGGTGTAGCCAACTTCTTTGGCGGCGTACTGATGTCCCTTTCTGGCGGTGTCGGTCAGGTATCTCTTCATACAACCTCTAGCTATTTCAGAGCCAGAATACCGTTCTTGTCGACAGAGCTAGGAATCGTTTCTGAACTGCTGTTCTCGTATGGACCGCTGTTCTATCTTGCGATTGTCATAGCCTTTGCGCTTAACCGTTTCCTGAACAAGACCCGTACAGGACTCAATCTTCGTGCTGTAGGCGAGAATGCCGCAACAGCCGATGCCTGCGGAATCAATGTCCAAAGATACAAATATCTATCTGTCATCATCGGTGCCTTCATTTCTGGACTTGGTGGGCTCTATTATTCGATGGACTATATCATGGGCACCTGGAACAATGACGGAATCATTGAAGCGATGGGCTGGCTTTCGATGGCGCTTGTCATCTTCTCATCATGGAAACCTATCAGGGCCATGTTTGGTTCGTTGTTGTTCGGCATCTGCTACTGGCTCTATCTATACATTCCTTCAGCCATCTCGACAAAGCTGGCTTCTATGTTCAATCTGGCAAAGGCCAACTATCTGCAGAACCTCTACAAGGGAATCCCATATCTTGTCACCATAATCGTTCTGATCATCATATCGAAGAACGGCAAGAAATTGGATTCGCCTTCAAATCTGGGCATAAACTACTTCAGGGAAGACCGCTAGGTCTTCTCTTTTTTGGATACTCTACCGTCAAGGCTTTCTAGTATAATAGTTAATGTGAAAAAGATATTGGCTATACTGCTATGCAAGCTGGCAAGGTTTGCGGGAAAACTGATCGGCAGAGGCTCAAGCCTTCCTGGAAGGATTGCCCTAAAGATCGATAAGGATATCCTCAAGAAGATCAAGCTTCCTGACAAGATCATTGCGGTATCGGGTTCCAATGGCAAGACTTCAACAGTCGAGATGATCGCCAAGGTTCTGACTGATGATGGCTATTCAGTTGCCTACAACAAGGAAGGATCGAACCTTCTGGATGGCGTTGCAACCTTGGTGCTGGAACATACCGATCTTTTGGGACGCTTCAAGAAGGATGTGCTGCTGATGGAATCGGATGAAAGATATGCCCGCTATACCTTCAGACAGATTGTTCCGACCTACTATGTCATCACCAATCTGTATCGTGACCAGCTGACCAGGAATGGCCATCCTGAATATGTAGCTGAAGCGATTGAAGATTCGATCATGAAGGGCAGCATCCTGATATTGAATGAAGACATTCCTTTGATTGCCTCTTTCGAGAAGAAATTCGGCAACAGATGCTACACCTTCGGAATCAAGGAAAACAGCTATGCATCAAAGGAAAACAGCTTCTCCTACGATGATGGAAAGTATTGCCCATTGTGCAAAGGTGAGATGGAATATGACTATCATATCTTTGGCCATGTCGGATCATACCATTGCAAGAAATGTGGCTTTGAAAGAAGAAAGCCTGATTTTGAGATAGATGAAATAGACCTCAAAAAGGGCAGCTTGACCATCAATGGCGAATGCAGCATCGATATCGCCTTGAAGTCGGTCTTCAATGCCTATAATGTTCTGGCTACCTATAGCCTATGCAAGATCATGGGCCTGGAAGATGAAAAGATCGCTCAATCCTTAAGCAACTACATGATAAGAAACGGACGCGTTAAGACCTTTGTGGCAAATGGCCATGAAGGAACTTTGCTGATATCCAAGCACGAGAACTCCGTATCATACAATCAGAACATCAGATATCTTGTCGACACCGGTAAGGATGTCACTGTCTTCATCATGGTCGATGCGATAAGCAGGAAGTACTTCACTTCCGAGACTTCATGGCTATGGGACATCAGCTTCAATGAGCTTGGTGCCAACAACGTCAAGAAGATCATTGTCACGGGCCAGTATTCAAGCGACATCATGGAGAGATTGTCATACTGCAATCTTGATATGGACAAGATTCATGCCGATAGGGATATTGACAATGCCGTTAACTATCTCAAGGACAATGCCATAGGCTATACCTATGTGATTACCTGCTTCTCTGATGAGGACAAGTTCATGAGGAGGGTAGAAGCATTATGATAAGAATCCTATATCTATATCCTGACCTGATGAACCTTTATGGCGACTATGGCAATATCGCTGTTTTGGAAAGGCATCTGAATGACCAGGGGCTAAAGGTCGATATTGACAGAGCAAATCCTGGCGATGACATCAATTTCGACAGATATGATTTCATCTACATGGGCTCAGGAACAGAAAGAAACCAGAAGATTGCCTTGAACGATCTCTACAGATACAAGAATGATCTTAAGATCTATATCGAAGAGGAAAGGCCTCTGCTTTTCACCGGCAATGCCATGGAGCTTCTGGGCAAGAAGATCAATGACCAGGATGGTCTTGGCATCATTGATTTCTCCGTCGAAGAGAAAGAAAAACGCTATACCGGCGATGTCATCGTGAGAAATGATGAGATCGGCGAGGCAGTAGGTTTCATAAACAAGAGTTCGATCATCAGCGGTGGCGAGAAGATGGGCCTTTTCCGCTGTGTCTTCACCGACAGCAATCTTATCGACAACAGCTATGAAGGCTATCGCTACAAGAATGCCTTCGGTACCCATATCATCGGTCCAATATTGGCCAAGAATCCTAGCTTCATGGAACTGATCGTGAAGCTTCTTATCGGCGACAAAGAATATCACAGAGTCAGATACGAATATGAGGAAGAAAGCTACAACGTGACGCTCAAGGCCTTGAAGGAAAGAGGAAACATCTCTTGAATCAGGGGTTGACGTTCTTCTTCAATTGGGAAGTAGAGCTTATGGTCTGGATGCAAAGCAATATCGCAAGCTCGAAAGCGATGCTTGCTTTGTTTTCTTTATGCACATATCTTGGCGATGCCTTGCTTACGGTCTTTCTTATTGGTGTCTTATACCTTGGCTATGACAAGAAGATAGGCGAAAGGATAGGCTTGGCATCGATATTCTCAAGCACCTGCAATGGCATGTTCAAGAATCTGTTCTTCCGCAGACGCCCATATTTCGATAATGAAGAGATCAAGTGCCTAAGTGCAGTAGACAAGAGTGCCGACATCTATAGCCTCAAGGATCAGGGCTTTTCGTTCCCTAGCGGCCATTCGATGAATGTGGCAGCAACCTTCGGCAGCATCTATCGCTATTTCCGCGACAGAAAGGTGCTGGTGGCTTGCCTTATGGCCATCATCCTGACCGGAATATCAAGGTTTGCGCTTGGCGTCCATTATCCTACCGATGTCTTCTTTGGTTGGCTTATCGGCTTCATGATCATGATGATAGTCGGCATCATGTATGAAAGACTGGATGGAAGATATGTCTATCTTACGATTGGACTTGCATCATCATCAGGGCTGCTGTTTTGCCATACGGAAGACTATTTCCAGTCCTATGGCATACTTATGGGATTCATCGGAGCGCTCCTTTTCGAGAAAAGATATGTGAACTTCAAGAATACCCATAATATCCTAAAGATGATATTGAGGCTTTTGCTTTCAGGTGCTATGTTCCTTCTGATAAAATGGCTGCTTAAGCTTCCTTTCAGCATAGATTTTCTGGAAGATGAAAGCATGCTTTCGCTATTATATACAAGCTTTCGCTATGGCATCAGTGCCTTTGTCTCAATGGGCATTGTGCCAATGGTCTACAGATTCAATATCCTGAAGATGGATGACAATCTCTAGGATTGTATGTTTATGGTTTTTGCGTTAGCATATAACTAGAATAATATTCAAGTAAGATTATGGCTACATATATCGCAATCGATCTGAAATCGTTCTATGCATCGGTAGAATGTGTTGAACACGGCTTTGATCCATTAAGCACCAATCTGGTGGTGGCTGATGAATCAAGGACGGAAAAGACCATCTGTCTGGCGGTATCTCCTTCCTTGAAGGCCTATGGCGTTTCAGGAAGACCCCGCCTTTTTGAAGTGGTGCAGAAGGTCAAAGAGATCAATGGAGAAAGGCTGAAGAAATGCGGACAGTTTACAGGAGACTCCTATTTCGATGATGAGCTCAAGAAAGACCCAAGTCTGGCGCTCAACTATTATGTGGCTACACCAAGGATGAGCTACTACATGAAGTACTCATCGAAGATCTATTCCATCTATCTGCACTATGCCTCCAAGGAGGATATCCATGTCTATTCCATTGATGAGGTTTTCATCGATGTCACATCATATCTCAAGACCTATGGCTTGAGTGCCCATGATCTGGCACTGGTGATCGTCAGGGATGTCCTTTCACAGACGGGCATCACCGCAACCTGCGGAATCGGCAGCAACATGTATCTATGCAAGGTAGCCATGGATATTGTCGCCAAGCATATGCCGGCTGATGAGGATGGGGTCAGGATAGCGGAGCTTGATGAGATGAGCTATCGCAAGCTTCTGTGGAACCATGAGCCTTTGACCGATTTCTGGCGTGTCGGTCCAGGCATCTCCAATAAGCTCATCGCCAACGGCATGCATACGATGGGCGATGTGGCTAGAATGTCGATAGAGAATGAAGAGCTTCTCTACAAACTTTTCGGCATCAATGCGGAACTTCTGATTGACCATGCCTGGGGATACGAGCCATGCACGATAAAAGAAATCAAATCATACAAGCCTTTAAGCAATTCTCTAAGCTCCGGTCAGGTATTGAAGGAGCCATACAGCTATGACAAGGGAATACTGATAGTCAAGGAGATGAGCCATCTTTTAGCTCTTGATATGGTGGACAAGGGACTAGTCTGTGATCAGGTAAGTCTGATGGTTGGCTATGATGTAAGCTCCACCAGAGATTATGAAGGAGAGATCAAGGCCGACCACTATGGAAGGCTTATGCCTAAGGCTGCCCATGGAAGCGAGAATCTGGGTGAGTTCACCTCATCATCGAAGATGATCACGGATGGATTGCTTAGGATATACGAAAGGACCGTCGACAAGAAGCTGATGGTCAGAAGAATCAATGTGATCGCCAGCCGGGTCATACCGGAAAGCCAGATGCCTAGCGATGATGGCAATTTTCAGATCAGTCTCTTCGAGGATTATGAAGAGAAAGAGAAAAGGGATAGCCTTCATAAGGCTGAGCTTGATAAAGAGAAAAGGATGCAGAAGGCCATGCTGAAGATTCAGAAGAAATATGGCAAGAATGCCGTGCTTAAGGGCAACAATCTGGAAGAAGGAGCCACAACCATCGAAAGGAATGGCCAGGTAGGAGGACATCGCGCATGAAAGACTATAGCGACATCATCAATCTGTCTCACCATGTCTCCAAGCATCATAAGCCGATGTCGATGTATAATCGGGCTGCCCAGTTTTCGCCTTTTGCGGCCTTGGTAGGCTATGAAGGAATGATTCACGAGACAGGAAGGGCAACTGATGAAAAGCCTGAGCTTGACGAATATGAGAAAAGCGAGATAAACAGTCTGCTGCAGTTTCTTATGACGGATAAGGACAGGGAAGTGGAGATTCTCTATTTTTTGAATGACGAGCTAAAAAGCGGAGGCTCATGCCTGAGCGAAAGATGTTCGATAAGAAAGATCGACATCGACCGCCATCAGATAAATACCAGCAATGCCACCGTCATCGATATCGATGACATCCTACATATTTCGCTCGTCTAGACTATGCTAGAATCTAATTAGAGGCAAAGATTATGAAATACTATTTTGACAGGGAAAGTTTGCTTGCAAGGGCAAGGACAGAAATAAAGAACGAAGAAGGAAAGCTCATGTATTGGGGAATCTATGATTTCTCATACAAATGGCGTATCCGCATCTTCGATGAAAACAGTCTAGAGATCGGCTATGTCCAGTATCGCATCGGCGATGATGAACATATCGATCTATGCGGAGCAATAGAGAACAGCTTCACGGCTGATGAAATGAAGAATATCCTCAATGATTCGATCATGATTGATGAAGGCTATCTGGAAGCTGAAGATGATGAGCTTCTGGAACATGTATATCGCTTATTCGCATATGCGCAGTATTTGCATACTACAGGAGAGAGACAATGAAGAAGGAAGAATTCAGTTTCACATCGACTAGCGGTGTCTGCAAGATCAGAGGAGTCAAGTACATTCCTGAGAAGAAACCAAGTGCCATCCTGCAGATAAGCCATGGCATGCAGGAGTTCATTGACCGTTATGAAAACTTTGCGGAATATCTCTGCTCAAAGGGTTTCCTGGTGGTCGGCAATGATCATCTAGGCCATGGCGCTTCCATCAACAGCGAAGATGACTGGGGCTATTTTGCGGACAAGGACGGCAACAAGGCCGTGCTTGATGACCTGCACGAGACAACCAAAATCATCAAGAAGGAATATCCAGATCTGCCATATTTCCTGCTTGGACATTCAATGGGTTCTTTCTACGCTAGACAGTATATCTGCGAATACGGAAATGAGCTCAATGGCGCCATCGTCATGGGCACCGGCTTTGAACCGCTTCCTGTTCTGAAGGCCGGCATGGCCATCTGCAAGCTTATTGCAAGCTTCAAGGGCTGGAGACATCGCAGCGAGTTCGTCAACAATATGGCTTTCGGCTCCTACAACAAGAAATTCGAGCCTGCCCGCACCAGAGTAGACTGGCTCACAAGAGACAATGCGATTGTCGACTGGTACATCAAAGAACCTAGATGCAGCTTCATGTTTACGCTCAACGGCTACTACAATATGTTCCTTGGAATCTCAAGGCTTCATGACAAGAGCCTGCTGGCAAAGATGCCTAAGCAGCTTCCTGTCTTCCTGGTATCAGGCGAAGATGATCCAGTTGGATCATTCGGCAAGGAAGTGAAGACGACCTTCGATTCGCTTAAGGAAGCGGGAATGCAGGATGTCGAGATGAAGCTCTATCCAGAGGATAGGCATGAGATCCTGAATGAGCTTGACAAGGACCAGGTATATGAAGATATCTATGACTGGCTCATGAGAAAGCTGACCGCAAGATAGGCTATGGAAGAGATTATCAGTCTTGAGAATATTAGGGTAGGAGCGGATGCCGCCAATTGGGAGGATAGCCTAAGACAGGCTGGGAAGCCATTGGTGGATAATGGCTCGATAGATGCAAAGTATATCGATGAAATGATAGAGGCAGTGAAAAGGCTAGGACCCTATATCGTTCTGATGCCGGGTTTTGCCTTGGGGCATAGCGAACCAAGCCCTTCAGTCAAAAGAAACGACATATCATTGATTACCTTGAGAAGTCCTGTCGAATTCGGCAGCGCCAATGATCCGGTGAGAGTCGTGATGTGCCTGGCTTGTATCGACAAGAATTCGCATATCGAAAAGCTCAAGAGCATTGCCTTCAAGCTGATGTCAAAGGACATCATCGAGAAGATGGCCGAATGCAAGGATGAAAAGGAACTCTACAATCTCATCAATGAAGACAATCTGACATATCGATAGATATGTCTTTTTGTTTGGGAAAAAGAAAAGCTTGCTGCATGGCAAGCTTTGCTTCATTCATTCACATGTTCAATACCTTGGTTGATGATGTTGCATACATGATCATCAGCCAGGGCATAGTAGATGGTCTTGCCATCACGGCGGCTTGAGATCAGCTTGAAGTTCTTGAGGATTCTTAGCTGATGGGAGATGGCCGACTGGTTCATGTTCAGGGTTTCGGCTATTTCGGTAACGCTTCTTTCTTTCTTGTATAGGCAATAGAGAATTCTGATGCGGGTATGGTCGCCAAATATCTTGAACAGTTCGGCAGCATCGTACAGGATGTTTTCGTTGACGTTGTTCATAGCTTTCTGACCCCTAATGCCCTAATGGCGTTGAGAACTGCAATGATCATGACACCGGTATCTGCAAAGATGGCCAGCCACATTTCGGCATAGCCGAAGGCTCCAAGGATCAGACATATGACCTTGACGCCAATAGCAAAATAGATGTTCTCATAGACGATACGCATGCATTTCTTGGCAATGGCAATTGCCTTTGGAACCTTGATTGGATCATCATCCATGAGGACGATATCTGCTGCTTCGATGGCAGCATCCGATCCTAGTGCTCCCATGGCAATGCCCACATCGGATATGGCGATTACCGGTGCATCGTTTATGCCGTCGCCGATGAAGCATAGCACATCATTTGGACTTTCTTTCTTCAGATCCTGTATGACATTTACCTTATCCTGAGGCAAGAGCCTTGCGTGATATTCATCGATGCCAAGCTGCTTCGATACGGCATCGGCAGTCTTCTCTTCATCGCCTGTCAGCATGATGGTTCTTGCGATGCCTAGCTGCTTGAGTCTGGCTATGGCATGCTTGGATGTGGGCTTGATTCTGTCGCCGATATGGATATGCCCCTTGTAGTCTCCATCGATGGCAATATGGACGATCGTTCCTTCATCATCGCATGGAATGGTTTCGATATCGTTTTCCGCAAGAAACTGTTCGTTTCCAACCAGGACATTATGATCATCGATGATGGCATTGATGCCTTGACCGGCAATTTCCTTGATTGATCCAATACGGGAATTGTCGATCTTCTTGCCATATTCTTTGACGATGGACTTGCCGATTGGATGGTTGGTGTAGGCTTCAGATAGGGCAGCATATTCCAGCAGTTCCTCTTTTGAGAAACCATTGTTGTGGATGGTTGTGACCTCGAATATTCCAAGGGTCATGGTGCCGGTCTTGTCGAAGCAGACCATCCTGGTCTTTGAAAGGGTCTCAAGATAGTTTGAGCCTTTGATCAGCACGCCAGCATTGGAGGCGCCGCCGATTCCCGCAAAGAAGGTGAGAGGGATCGAGATGACCAGGGCGCATGGACAGGATATGACAAGGAAAGTCAGGCTTCTGTATATCCAGGTCGAGAAGTCCCATGGGGCATGTGCAACAAGCCTAAGGAAAACTGGCGGCACGATTGCCAGAAACAGGGCTGCCAGACAGACGGCTGGCGTATAGTAATGCGCAAAGCGCGAGATGAAATCTTCAGATCTGGATTTGTTGCTGGTGGCGTTCTCGATCAGGTCAAGGACCTTCGAGACAGTCGATTCGCTGAAAGGCTTTGTTGTCTTGATTCTGATAGGGGAGGTCATATTTATGCAACCGCTAATGACCTCATCGTTTTCTTTGACATCACGAGGCCTTGATTCGCCTGTCAAGGCACTGGTGTTGAGTGAGGTGTTTCCTTCAAAGATGATGCCATCTAGCGGAATCTTCTCTCCGACCTTGACGACAATGATGTCTCCGACTGCAACCTCATCTGGATCAACCTTGACGATTTCTCCATCCTTTTCGATGTTGGCATAGTCTGGCTTGATGTCCATAAGCTTGGCGATATTCTTTCTTGATTTGCCTATAGCATAGGACTGGAACCATTCGCCAACCTGATATAGCAGCATGACCATGACGCCTTCTTTGTAGTCGCCCATGATGATTGAACCGATTGTGGCGATAGCCATCAGAAAGTTCTCATCGAAGATTTCCTTGTTGAAGATGCCTTTGAAGGCGCTCTTCAGGATGTCATGTCCAATCAGGAAATAAGGCATGGCATATAGAGCCAATCTGATATATTTGTTCTCTGCATCGATCATTCCGATCACCACCATCAAGATGGAAGTGATGATGATCCGGCAAAGATTCTTTTTCTGTTTCCTATTCATCTTAGAAGAAGATTTCGCAGTCGTCTTCGACTTTCTTGCAGTTGCTCAGGACATTCTTCATGACATCCTTGATGTTGACGCCTTCTTCAAATTCCACAATCATCTTGAGCGTCATGAAATTGACGACGCAATCCTTGACGCCTTCGGTCTTCTTGGCGGCTTCTTCCATCTTGCGTGCGCAGTTGGCGCAGTCAACTTCTATTTCGTAGGTCTTTTTCATATTGCCCTCCATATTATCATATGAACAATTGTTCATATGATAATTATATTATAGGACATCTAAGTGTTCAATATGTTAGAATCAGTTTATGAACATTATCGACTACTGTGAGTGGCGAGGTGATATACCATTCAGTTTCGACCCCTTCAATGAGGTCGACAATCTTTGCTTTGCCTACATGGTTTATGTGAAACTTGATGGAATAGTTCCAGAAAAGGGACATATAAGCATGGCTGAAGCAGCGAAGGAGTTCTTCGATAGACATACGATCGAGGAACTGTTGGAATCAAATTCCGCTACAGCATTATCGCCAATGGTATTGAAAGCCATGGGCGAAAGCAGACGCTTCAGAAACGCGAAGCTTCATAACTATGTATCGATACTCCATGAGGACAAGATGGAGCAGTTTAGTGCAGTGATGGCTGATCTTGATGATGGAACGACCGTTGTGGCCTTTAGAGGTACAGATGACACGATGATTGGCTGGCAAGAGGACCTGCTGCTGTCGATCAAGACCATCGAAGCCCAGAAGGATGCTTGCGAATATGTGAACAGGCACTGCACATCGCCTTTCAGGAAATACCGTCTTCTTGGACACTCCAAAGGCGGCAATCTGGCGGTATATGCCGCTTTGCATTGCGATGAAAAGATAAGAAGAAAGATCATTTCTGTGATATCGAATGATGGACCTGGACTAAGGCCTGGAACATATTCTGAAGAAATATTCGAAAGCATCAAAGGACGCTATCAGAAGATTATGCCTGAATATGATGTCTTCGGCAACATCTTTGATGACAATGACGATAAGATGATCATCAGATCATCGGCAGCAAGGATCATGCAGCATAATGGCTTAAGCTGGCAGGTTGCGAAGAATCATTTTGTCATGGCAGAAAGGAATACGCGCGATTCCTTGCTGATAGGAAATGCTCTCAACATCTTCCTTGAGGAAACGACTGCCGAACAGCGTCGGATCTTCATCGATGGTCTAGGCAAGGCGCTTGAAGAGGCGCATATCGACAGCATGACCGATTTTGCTGATGGCGGAATCTCGGCTGTGCTTAAGGCCTTGAGACAATTTGCGAGCGTTGACGATACTGCCAAGGAAACAGCCATGAAGCTTGTGAAGTCATTGGCTGGAGTCTATGGCGATGAGCTTCTGGAAGCCTTCAATACCGGAAAGAACTATGTGATCAAGATAAGAAACGACATCAATGTCAGAATCGAGAACAGAGTAAACGAAGCCGGTGTACTGCTTGGAAGAATCAGACCACTGAGAAGAAGACCTAGCAAGGAAGAAACAAACAAGAGATACTACGAAGCCTATGAGAACCGTTACAAGACCATCCATAAGATGGGCTATAGCTGGGCAGGAAAAGAAAGCACGCCTATCGTGAAGAAGATGATAGACAAGTATGGCATGAAGAAGACAGACAACATTCTGGAGATCGGCTGCGGTGAGGGAAGAGATGCCAAGGCACTTCTGGAAAATGGCTTCGGTCTTAAAGCCTTGGATGTCTCAAAGGAAGCGATCGACTATTGCCGGAAGCTTGTGCCTGAACATGCTGATAGCTTCTTTGTTCATGACATCTTGAGAGATAAGCTTGAAGAAAGATATGATTTCATCTATGCCATAGCTGTCGTACATATGCTGGTGCCTGACAAGGACCGTGATGGATTCTACAGTTTTATCCGTGAGCATCTTGAAGATGATGGCTTGGCCCTTATCTGCAGCATGGGCGATGGAGAGATGGAAATGAAGTCCGACATCAGCAATGCCTTTAAGCTTATCGAAAGGGAACATGAATCAGGAACAGTGAAGGTTGCATCGACATCATGCCGTATGGTCAACTTCAAGACCTTTGAGGAAGAGATCGAAAGAAATGGGCTGATGATCGTCGAAAAGGGACTGACATCATGCATGCCTGACTTCGATAAGATGATGTATGCTTTGGTAAGAAAAGGAAAATAGTATAATAGTTTTGTACAGCTAAAGGAGTTATCTAATGAAAAACATCAAATGGAACAGCATGTTCATTGCATTGTGCTATATAGGTGCGGGCGTATTCCTGATTCTGGATCCCAGAGTATCTCAGGAATACATATGCACATGGCTAAGCTATGCCGCTATCGCTATCGGCTTTGTGAATGCCCTGATCTATTTCTTGCGTCCAGCAAGAGAAAGCTTCTTCAGGAACGATTTCATTGTCGGAATGCTGCTGATGACGCTTGGTGTTCTGGCTATCGTATACAAGTTGCTCATTCTTGAACTTGTGTATATCGTGCTGGCACTTGTGATCATGCTTAGCGGCTACATCAAGCTGCAGGATTGCGTCGATACCTGGCGTCTTGGCTCTAAGCATGGTTTCCTGTATTTTGTTTTGGCGGTAATTTCCATCGGTTGCGGCTTGACGGTGCTGGTTCAGCCGTTTACAACTGTCGAAAATCTCCATTATCTGATTGGTGGAGGCTTGATCTATTCAGGAATCTCCGACCTGTTCTCAGCAATCTATCTTTCCGGCAAGATGATCAGATATGCTCGCCATCTTCGCAAGCGTGAAGAGGAGAATAATGCCATACGTGAACGTAACGAAAAGGTACTTACAGAACCTGTCGTAGATGAAACGATACTTGATGATGAAAACAATAATCCTGAAGTTTAATCTTCAGGTTTTTTGACATTAAAGCAATTGAATTTTTGAGCGTATAGAAAGGACAAAAAGTCCTTTTTTCATGTCTTATTTCATAAAAATACACGAAAAAAGCCAAAATTGACGTATGAAAAAAGCTCATTTCGAAGCAAAAAAACAGTGTGAAAAAGTGCCTTAGTTTTACGAAATATCCGTAGGTTTTTCGCTTTTATAACCCGTTTTATAACCGCTTATATATATTATGGAGTAGACTAAACCGGTGGTAAGTTATACCACGTTTGGATATTGAAAGGTTAAATGGGTGAACCTATGAAAAAGAAAGAAAACAGATGCAGCAAGATCATGCAGAAGCTGATTGCCATTCTATTGGTTTTCTTAATCATGCCAACCGAGACTCTTACGGTTCGTGCTGAAGAAGGAACATACGGAACGGTCATCTATGGTGATGACACAGATCCATCTATTCCTGAAGACAACCAGAAGCTTGTCAGACTGACTGTCATGAACAGTGAAGGTGCTATTTCAAACATCTATTCGCAGATGCTTGTTGCTGATGAAGAAGGAAATTATGAATATTCACAGGCACTTTCTCTTGATGAGGGATATACTGTTGAGTTTGTTCCTAGCAATGTCGTTGCATGGAGCGATGGCACCGTTACAGGAACATTCGACAACAAGGATGCTTTGGATATTGTCGCTACCGTCCTAGGAGAAGAAGTTGAGTATTCAGTTAAGGTCTCTACACAGGATGTCAACGGCGAATACCAGAACGATGAAGGATATCCTTTGACTCGTACAGGAAGAATTGGCGAGAACGCCCATCTGACAGATGCAGAGAAGAGCGAAAGAGAAGGCTTCACCTCTCAGTTTGAAGAACCAACATTAGATGGTGAAGGTGTCGTTGCGACAGCAACATTCACAAGAATTCCTTGCACCATTTCATTCAATACCGATGGCGGTTCATATGTCGCTCCAATCAGAAGCGTATATGGCAAGACCGTAGATGTATGGTCTGGTGAATATGGCCAGGATTTGGTATGTAAAAAGACGGAACACACCCATTCCGCAAAGCCTACATCCAAGGCAAAGTATAGTAAAAACGAGACAATAGGCTGCTACACAAGCAAAGAAAACAAATATGGCGGTTGGTCATGGCAACTTACCTGCGGCAAGAGCGAACACACCCATACTGAAGAATGCTACGCCGACAAGGAAGGCATGCCAACAAAGACAGGCTACACATTTGCTGGCTGGTATACCGATAAAGATTGCAAGAACGTTGCCCCTACAGAAATGACGCTTTCTAGCGATGTAACCCTATATGCAAAGTGGGAAGCAAAGCTCGTCAATTACATGACAGTCTATCGTAGACAGACTAATGATAATGAATATGCATATCTGACATCTGTAACAAAGCAAGCATTAGCCGGTTCTACAGTTTCAGGTGATGGAGATCTTTCTGAAAATGTTTTCAGCGAGAAGAAATTCTATCATGTAAAGAGAACTACATCCGATACTGTGGCAGCTGATGGAAGCACAATCGTTTATGTGGACTATGATCTGAACACCTATACGTTCAAATTCAATCTCGATAACAGCAATGCGGTAATCAAAATTGGCAACAAAGAATACAAAGGCAGCGAATACAGTTTCCAGTGCAGATACGGAGACGATATCTCTGCATTGTGGCCTGCTGCAGATGCTGTAACTGTAAGCAAAGGCAGCGTGTTCTATGGATGGGACAACACATATGTTTCAAAGAGATTTGAAGTCACTTCTGAATTGATTGGAGACACAAAAAACGGTGGAACAAGAACATTCAAGGCTACATATGATAATCAAGAAAAAAGAAAAGTTGAATACTATCTCCAGGATTCTAATAAAACTACATATTCTGTAGCAGATAAGTATACGCAGACAATATATACAGATAAACTGAATGCTAAAGAGATTGATGGCTTCACAAATATATCCACTCCAAAAGGTTATCCTGGAAATGGCTATGAAAATAATGTATATGTCTACAGGTTCTATTACAACAGAAATTCGTACAATATCGATTTCATCTCTGGCGGCGAAGTTATCAAGACCGTCAAAGATGTACCTTTCGAAAAGGATATAAGCAAAGAATACTACGTTCCAGCTAGGCCATCAGATGTACCTTCATTCTATGAATTCAAGGGATGGTATGAGAACAGCGAAAGAACTGAGTTATTCAATTTCGAAGGAAAGAAAATGCCTGCTGATAATCTGGACCTATATGCAAAATGGGGCGCACCAGATGTCAAGGCTGTCGTACATGTTACAGTAGATGGCGAGACTAAGGAAGAATATACAGTCGAAATGGGCGGCCACCTGTCTTTACAGGCTCTTGATGATACAGGCGAATACGTCTTCGATGGATGGTTCTATGATGCTGAAGGAACAAAGCCATTCGATTTCGATAAGGCAATCATGGAAGATGTAGAAGTCTTCTCGCATTGGACATTGAAGCAGACCGTTCAATATACGGTAAGATACGTAAATACAAATGGCGAACAGGTTTGCGCTGATTCGACATTCACTGGCAAAGTTGGCAAGAAGGTTTCCACTCGTCCACATAGCGTTTCTGGTTATGATTTCGTTTCACCAATCGCAAAATCAATAACGCTTGTAGCCGATAAGGATGAAAACATAATCGTCTTCACCTGCACAAAGGCCGGTGAACTGACATATGAAGTTAAATACATGAGCGGAAATACGCTGATCTATAGTGATGAAGTAACCTATACAGCCATTGCTCCAACAATGTATGTATATCCAAAGGCAAATGATCTCCATGAACTAAATGTTCTAGGATATGAATCAATAGATAACTATGAACTTCTTGAATATGATGATGAAACTCATGTAGTTGTTGTCTTCCCAGTTAAGCTGAAGGAATACGCCATCAACTATGTAATAGACAACGATGGAGCAACTGGAGCTACAGTTAATCCAGCTAACCCTACATCATATACGATTGTTGATGAGATCACATTAAACAATCCTACATTGGATGGATGGGAATTCCTGGGCTGGACATTGACAAAGGGCAAGACCGCAGATGGCTCTACAATCATCAATTCAAAGGATGTAACAATCAGTGCTGGTTCAAAAGGCCTATTGGAATTCGTTGGACACTGGAACCACAAGAAATATGTGCTGACTTATGTTGATGAAGATGAAACAACAGAAATCGATAGCCAGGAATACTACTACGAGGATAATGTCACAGCAATCGCTGGCCCAACAAAAGCCGGCAAGGAATTCGTTAAGTGGGAGCCAATCAGTCCTGAATCGCTGACAGCATTCCCAACAACAATGCCAAACTGCGATGTAACTGTGAAGGCTGTATATGAAACCTGCAAGTACACAGTAACATGGAAGAACTACGATGGAACCATCCTTGAGACAGATACTGGCGTGGAATATGGAACAGATCCATCATTCGATGGAGCTGACCCAACAAAGCCAGCTACTGCCCAGTACACATATACCTTCAAGGGATGGACTCCAGAGCTTAGCCCTGTTACAAAAGACATCACATACACTGCTGTATTTGATGAAACAGTCAATAAATATACAGTAACTTGGGTTGATGAGGATGGAACAACCATACTTGAAAAGGATGAGAATGTAGAATATGGCGCAACTCCTACATATGATGGAGCTACTCCAAGCAAGGAAGCTACAGCCGAGTTTACATACACATTCGACAAGTGGACTCCTGCAATCAGCCCTGTTACCGGTGATGCAACATACACTGCTACATACAAAGAAACCGTCAACAAGTACACCGTAATCTGGAAGAACGATGACGGAACTGTCCTTGAGACTGATATTGATGTAGCTTACGGCACAACGCCTGAATACAACGAAGCTACTCCAGCTAAGGAAGCTACAGCTCAGTATACATACACATTCAAGGGATGGACTCCTGAGATCGTATCTGTGACAGGTGATGCAGTATACACTGCCACATATAACAAAACAGTCAACAAATACAAAATCGTATATAGACTTGAAGGCGGCACAACCACAAGCTCTGAAACTGAGTTTGTTGACAAGGCTTATGGCGATGCAATGCCTACAATAGCTGATCCAACAAAGGAAGGATATAAGTTTGTTGGTTGGGATCATGCGGTTGGTCATACTGTTACCAAGGATGAAATATTCGTTGCACAGTATGAATTGGATGATGCATCAAAGCATTGCGTAAAGTATGTAATAAATTTCTATAAAGATGATGTTCTTCAGGCAGCTGATACATTGACAGGATCAGCTACAGAACAGATTCTTACAACCGCTACAGCTACAGTAGATTATGTTCAGAATAATGATAAGTATCCTGGATACCATATCGATGAAACCAATTCCGATGAAGTGCCTGCAACAGTAAGCACTGTTGATACTGGAAATAAGGATTATGAGTTTAATATCTGCTATGTAGAGAACGATGATATCACTATCAACTATGTTGCATCTAATGGCGGAAGCGTATCAAGAGATTCGGAAAGCTTAGCTCCAGCTACTGGCGTTGCTCAGGGTTCTGAGGCTACACCTGCTGAAGGATACCATTTCGTTAACTGGACAAAGGAAGACGATGAAGTTTCTACGGATGCCGAATTCGTTCCAGAGAAGGAAAATGGACTTAACGTTCCAGCTACCTATGTTGCAAACTTCGCTATTAATAAGTACACCGTAATCTGGGAGAACTACGATGAAACTGTTCTTGAAACAGACAGCAATGTAGCATACGGCACAACGCCTGAATACAATGGAGCTACTCCAACCAAGGCACAAGATGCCCAGTATACATACACATTTACTGGCTGGACTCCTACAATCAGCCCTGTTACCGAAGATATTACATACACAGCTACATACGAAGCTGAACTAAGAAAGTACACTGTAACATGGGTTGATGAGGATGGCACAACCGTACTTGAAAAGGACGAGAATGTAGAATACGGCACAATGCCTGAATACAACAGCGAATATCCTACAAAGGCTGCTACCGATCAGTATACATACACGTTCGACAAGTGGACTCCAGAAGTTGTTGAGGTTACAGGCAACGCTACTTACAAGGCTACCTACAAGGCAACAACCAACGCCTACACCGTAACTTGGGTTGATGATGATAGCACTGAGCTTGAGGTAGATTATGACGTTCTATACGGCACAACTCCTGAATACAATGGAGCTACTCCAGTTAAGGAAGCTACAGCTCAGTATACATACACATTCAAGGGCTGGACTCCAGCAATCAGCCCTGTTACCGGAAATGTTACATACACCGCTGAATATAATGAGGCAGTCAGAAAGTACACAGTAACATGGGTTGACGAAGACGGCACAGAGCTAGAGAAGGATGAGAATGTAGAATACGGCATGATGCCTGAATACAACGGCACTGAGCCAAGCAAGGCTAAAGATGCCCAGTACACATACAAGTTCAATGGCTGGACTCCTGAAATCGTATCTGTAACAGGCGACGCAGTATACACTGCAACATACAAGGCTACAACAAATGCCTATACCGTAACCTGGAAGAACGATGACGGAACTGTTCTTGAGAAGGATGAGAATGTACTGTATGGAACCACTCCTTCATATGACAGCGATGAGCCTGCAAAGGCAGCTACAGCTGAATACACATACACGTTCGACAAGTGGACTCCAGAAGTCGTCGATGTTACAGGTGATGCAACATATACCGCAACATTCACAGCCACAAAGAATGCCTATACCGTAAAATGGGTTGACGAAGATGGTACAGAGCTTGAACTGGATGAGAACGTAGAATATGGCACAATGCCTGAATACAATGGCACTACTCCAGTTAAGGCAGCTACAGCTGAATACACATACACATTCGACAAGTGGACTCCAGAAGTTGCTGAGGTTACAGGCAACGCTACTTACAAGGCTACCTACAAGGCAACAACCAACGCC
>CALFPO010000019.1 GCA_937919165.1 uncultured Bacillota bacterium
ATCCAAGCCGAAAGATCCATATCAATGAAATAAGCCAGACTTCATAGTCTGGCTTATTGTTTCTATAAGTTCCTCAAAATGATAGAATAGGATAGATGAAAGAACTGGCTTTTAGACTTGAAAGAGGCGATGATCTTAGGGCCTCAATAGAAGAAAGATGCAAGGATTGCACAGCGATCGTACTTAGCGGTGTCGGTTGCGTATATGAGGCAAGGCTGCGCATGGCCAAGGCGGAATCCTACTATGAGAAGAAGGACGATTTTGAGATTGTCTCTCTTACAGGAACCGTAAGCCATGGGAATGCCCATATCCATATGTCCATGAGCAATGAGAAAGGCAAGACCAAGGGAGGACATCTGGAATATGGCTGTCTGATCAATACGACCTGCGAGATAGTGATGGGCGTCCTTGAGGAATACGATTCCGTAAGGGAATTCGACGAGAATACAGGATATGATGAAATCAGATTCATCAAAAGATAGAAGAAGGTGTTTAGAATGATTAATGTTTACATTGTTTCGGGATTCTTGGGTGCCGGCAAGACAACCTTCATCCAGAAGCTTCTGAAGGAAAAGAAGTTCGAGAAGGTCATGCTGCTGGAGAACGAGTTTGGTGAAGTAGGCGTCGACGGCGCTTTCTTCGATAGTTCGCTCAATGTCAAAGAGATAAACAACGGCTGCATCTGCTGCTCATTGCAGGGCGATTTTGAGGATGCGCTGGAAGAGATCGAGGATATGGGCATCAGCGACCTGCTTATTGAACCTAGCGGTGTCGGCAAGCTTTCGGAGATCATCAATGTCGTAAGGAAAGACGATGACTTCAGAATCGTTTCGCATATCTGCATCGTCGATGTTAAGACCTGCCGCAAGTATCATCTGAACTTCAAGGAATATTTCGATGATCAGGTGAAGGCAGCCAACACCATCATCCTTTCGCATACCGATGTAGCTGATGAAGAGACTATCGATCTGGCTAAGAAGGTGGTTATGGAAGTCAATCAGGATGCGGAAATTGTGGCAGAACCAATCGAGAACATGGAGATCGAGAAGCTGCTCGATCTGATCGTATCAGGAGGCGATATCCTTCCTGAAGAGGATGAAGACGATGATCACGATCATGAACATGAGCACCACCATCATCATGATCACGATCATGAACATCACCACCATCACCATCATGATGGAGATGATGACGACGATGACGATGAAGATGAGCTCTTCAAGAACTATATACTTAGGCCTGAACACAGCTTCACCAAAGAAGAACTGGAAAAGGCCTTCGAGAATGTTCCAGAAGACATCATCCGCATCAAGGGTTATGTGAATTCAGCTGAAGGAACACTATACTTCAACTATGTGCTCAATGAATACAACATCTTTGTGGGCGAACATAGAGACGATACGCTTGTTTCGATAATCGGCACAAGCATCGATAAGGAATACTTCAAGGGCCTGTTCAATGATTAAGCCTGTATATGTATTCAGCGGTTTTCTTGATTCAGGAAAGACTCAAGCCATCAAGGAAACCCTATATGATCCAAACTTCAATCAGGGCGAACCAACATTGATCATCTGCATGGAGCAGGGTGATGTCATCTATGACGAGAAGTTTCTGAAGATCACCAATTCGCAGGTGCTCTATCTTTCTTCGCTCAATGAACTGACGATCGAGAAGCAGAAAGAGATAGACAAGACATACAGGTATGAAAGAGTCTTTCTTGAGCTCAACGGCATGGAAGACGACAATGAGCTATATAAGCGTGGCTTCTGCCGCAATTGGGAACTTGCGCAGACGCTTACGACCATTGACGCATCAACCTTCAAGCTCTATATGACGAATATGCGCCAGTTCCTCTATAACCATGTCGTCAATGCCGAAGTGGTAATACTCAATCGTGCCGATAACGTCGATAAGCGCTATCTGCGCAACAATCTCAAGTCCATCAACACTGGATTGGAGATCATCTTTGAGGATGCCTATGGCAACGTCACCAACAAGATCGAGGATGAACTGTTTGATGTATCGAAGGATCTTGTGATTGATGATCTGGATTATGGACTGTGGTATATGGATGCTTTGGACAACACCATGAAGTATGACGACAAGCGCATCACCTTGAAGGTGAAGTTTGCTGAGGATGTCAAGGAATACGATAATGTGCTGATTATGGGACGCAAGGCCATGGTATGCTGCGCAAACGATATTGCCGATATTGCACTGACGTTTGTGAAGGTCGACAAGAAGAATATCGATAGAGACAAATACTATACAATCACAGGCATCATTCATGTCCTGGATGACACGGATGGCAACAAGACCTGTGCAATATATGCAGAAGAAGTGAAGGAAGCCCTTCCTCCTGAACAGGAGCTGGTAACCTTCAATTAGGAGGCGCTATGATTATTAATCTGATAAAAGCGATTGTCTTCGGCATCATCGAAGGCATAACTGAGTGGATACCTGTTTCATCAACGGCCCATATGATGGTCCTGAATAAGATCATTCCTTTGGATGTCGATCAAGGCTTCTACTATGTCTTTGAGGTTGTGATTCAGCTTGCAGCCATCATAGCCCTTGTGATCATCTTCTGGAACAAGATCTGGCCTTTCGGCAAGACAAACAATCCTCTAGGCAAGGGCGTATTGAGCTATTGCAAGAAGGACAAGTTCATCCTTTGGATCAAGATCGCCATTTCCTGCATTCCAGTCATCATCTATGAGCTATTCATCACTGATTATGTCCACATGATAAACGAAAACAATGAGATGATCTTTGTGGGTGTAGCTCTGATTGTGGTCGGCATTATTTTTGCGTTTGTCGAAATGTTCATACTGGATAAGAAGCCAAGAATCACTTCAACCAAGAACGGTTCAATCACATCGGTTCAGGCTGTATACGTACCTGCCGATGACATCGATGCTCTGATAATCGGTACAGTTCAGCTTATTGCCGCCATATTCCCAGGCGTATCAAGATCCGGCATTACCATCATCTGTGCATTGCTTATGGGAATCTCACGTACAACATCGGTAGAATATACTTTCGAGCTGTCTATTCCGACAATGGTTGGAGCCAGCCTGATGCGCATCATAAAGAGCACCTTGATCTTCTCTTTGGAGGAGATGCTTATATTATTGTTGGGATGTGTTGCAGCATTCTTTGTATCCCTGTTCATGATCAGATTCGTGCTTAACTTCATCAGAAGAAACAAGTTCACGATGTTCGGCATCTATAGGGTAGTGCTTGGCATAATCCTGCTGATATTCTTCAGATAAGATGGACATCACATATTTAGGCATATTCCTGGAGGGTCTTCTATCATTCCTTTCTCCTTGTGTCTTGCCGCTTCTGCCGTTATATATGTCGTACCTGGCAGGCGAAGACAAGGAAGTGGATGAAGAAGGCAATATCCGCTACAACAGACTGAAGGTATTTGTTGCCACAGTCTTTTTCGTGCTCGGCATCTGTCTGACCTTTGTCTTGCTTTCGCTGTCTGTCGATCTCATCAGGAACTATATCGATGACTATAGCGAGATAGTGTCGATCATCGGCGGAACCTTGCTGATAGTGTTTGCGCTCCATGAGATGGGTCTTATCCATATCGATATTCTCGATAGGGAACATAAGCTGAAGATCAATCTGCATCTGGAGAAGATGAACTTCATCAAAGCCTTTCTGTTGGGCTTTGTCTTCTCTTTGGGCTGGTCACCATGCATCGGACCGATGCTTTCAAACGCGCTATTGCTGAGTGCCACAAGCAGTGAAGGATATATCTATCTCTTACTGTATGGTCTTGGACTGATCATTCCTTTCCTGATTACAGGACTGATGACCTCGACCATCCTTAATCTTCTGAACAAGAAAGGCAAGATCATGAAGACGGTGATGATTGTATCCGGCATCGTGATGATGTGCTTTGGCGGATATATGATCGCCAATGCCTCAAAGCAGATTATTGCCAACAAGAATATGATCAAGCTTCAATCAGAAGATCCTTCCAACATGAGTGGCGAACAACTGCAGGATTATCTGTGCAATTATGAATTCCATGACCAGAATGGAAATAAGATACATATCAATGACTATGAAGGAAAATATGTATATCTCAACTTTGTGGCTAGCTGGTGCGGATATTGCATGCAGGAGATACCTGAATACCATGCCTTTGCTTCATCTACTGATGAAGCCGTATGTCTATATGTCATGTCTCCGCTTGTCAGCAATGAGAAGGATGCCGATGGCATCAAGGAATGCATAAAGGATAGAGGCATCACTTTGCCCGTCATAATCGATGAGGAAGGACTGCTTCCGATGTATCTAGGTGTCTATTCCTTCCCTAAGCTATATATTGTCCATGATGGAAGATTCATCTGCTACGCTGATGGCATGATGGGCAAAGACGAGTTCTCCGCTCTTCACGAATACGCAAAGGGGCTTGAATGAATAGACATAACGAGGCAATCAGACAGGGACTGAAGATGGGTGTTCCGATTGGACTTGGCTATTTTGCGGTAGCCTTCTCCTTGGGAATTATTGCTTCTTCAGCAGGCATGAGCGCCTTTGAAGGCTTTCTTACCTCATTGCTGATAAATGCTTCGGCAGGTGAATCAGCTGGCTTTACAGCCATCAAGGAAAGCGTTCCTTATCTTGAGATAATATTGGTTACTATCGTATCCAATGCCAGATATATACTGATGTCCTTTGCCTTGTCGCAGAAGATCGATCCTAAAGAGAAGCTTATGCATCGTCTAGGATTGGGCTTCTATCTGACTGATGAATTCTTTGGCTTGGCCATCTCCCAGGATGGCTATTGCGATCCATACTATTCATATGGAGCCATCATGTTTGCGGCACCATGCTGGGCTATTGGCACAGCCTTGGGCATTATCATGGGAAACATCCTGCCTATCAGGATCGTATCAGCCTTATCGGTAGCGCTCTATGGCATGTTTCTGGCGATAATCATTCCACCTGCCAAAGAAGACAAGGCAGTCGCCTTGCTTATTGTGATATCCTTTGCGTCGAGCTATCTGCTGGAGAAGCTTACAAGCATCTCATCAAGCTTCATCACCATCATCCTGACGATTGCGATCTCTTCGCTTGGAGCCATACTGTTTCCAGTGAAAGGAGCAGGTCATGAAGAATAATGTCTATGTCTATATATTCCTGATGGCTGTGACGGTCTTCCTGATTAGGGTATTGCCGCTGACGTTGATAAGAAAGCCAATCAGAAACAGATTCATTCAGTCATTCCTATACTATGTGCCGTATGTGACCTTGTCGGTCATGACCTTTCCGGCCATTATCGAAGCTACCTCAAATCCCTTGGCAGGCCTTGTATCGCTTCTTGTAGGCATATATGCTGCCTATAAGGATCAGGGGCTATTCAAGGTGACAGTGCTATGTTGCCTTAGTGTGCTTATATTGGAAGCCATAATGTGAAAAAACCGCTAGATTTCTCTAGCGGTTTTAATATCGATCAATTAATCAGTTAATTATTTGATGATTGCAGTAACGGAACCTGAACCAACTGTTCTGCCGCCTTCACGAATAGAGAACTTTGTTCCTTCTTCGATAGCGATAGGAGCGATCAGTTCAACAGTCATTTCAACGTGGTCACCAGGCATAACCATTTCAGCACCGTTTAATTCCTTAACGATACCGGTTACGTCAGTTGTACGGAAATAGAACTGTGGACGGTAGTTAGCTACGAATGGAGTATGACGGCCACCTTCATCCTTAGTCAAAACGTAAACCTGTCCCTTGAATTCAGTATGAGGAGTAACTGAACCTGGCTTAGCAAGAACCTGGCCTCTTTCAACTTCGTCACGGTTAACGCCACGGAGCAAAGCACCAATGTTGTCACCAGCTTCAGCCTGGTCTAACTGCTTGTGGAACATTTCAAGACCTGTAATAACAGTCTTTCTTGTAGGCTTGATACCAACGATTTCAGCTTCATCGTTAAGGTGGGCAACACCACGCTCAACTCTACCTGTAGCAACAGTGCCACGGCCTGAAATTGTGAATACGTCTTCTACTGACATAAGGAATGGCTTATCCATTTCTCTTGCTGGAGAAGGGATATAAGTATCACAAGCTTCCATCAGTTCATCGATGGCCTTCTGATATTCAGCATCGCCTTCAAGAGCCTTTAATGCTGAACCACGGATAACTGGAGCGTTGTCGCCGTCGAATCCGTATTCAGAAAGAAGTTCTCTAACTTCCATTTCAACGAGATCGATAAGTTCTGGATCGTCAACCATATCAGTCTTGTTGAGGAATACTACGATATAAGGTACACCTACCTGTCTAGCTAATAAGATGTGCTCACGAGTCTGAGGCATTGGTCCATCGGTAGAAGCAACTACCAGGATAGCGCCATCCATCTGAGCAGCACCAGTGATCATGTTCTTAACATAGTCAGCGTGTCCTGGGCAGTCAACGTGTGCATAGTGTCTCTTTGCTGTCTTGTACTCAACGTGTGCAGTGTTGATAGTGATACCACGAGCCTTCTCTTCAGGGGCTCCGTCGATTTGGTCATAAGCCTTGAATTCAGCTTGTCCCTTTTCTGCTAATCTCTTAGTGATAGCAGCAGTTAAAGTTGTTTTACCATGGTCAACGTGACCGATAGTACCGATATTGACATGTTCTAGCGAACGGTCAAATTTCTCTTTTGCCATCTTAAGTTTTTCCTCCTATTTAACATTTTAATTTTAAGATAAAACCCTACTTTTAGCAATTATTTAGTAAGCGTTTTTCTTGGCAATTTCTGCAGCGACACTGGCAGGAACTTCTGCGTAGTGATCCATCTGCATCATATAGTTTGCACGACCCTGGGTCATTGATCTTAGCTCGGTTGCATAGCCGAACATTGATGATAGAGGAATGTACGCTCTGATTACTACGGCATTGCCTCTTTCTTCCTGATCATTGATATGACCACGGCGTTTCGTGACGTCGCCCATTACCGTTCCAAGGTATTCTGACGGTACTGTAACCTCTACATCCATGATAGGTTCAAGGAGTACAGGGGCGCATTTCTTGGCGGCTTCCTTCAGTGCCAGGCTGGCTGCAGTCTTGAAGGCCATTTCTGAAGAGTCGACTTCATGGTATGAGCCATCGAAGAGCGTAGCCTTGATGTCCACAACCGGATATCCGGCAACAAGTCCGTTTTCCAGTGCGGCTTTCAAGCCTTCTTCTGTAGGACGGATATATTCCTTAGGAACGCTTCCGCCCACAACGGCATCGACGAATTCGAAGCCTTTGCCTTTTTCATTTGGTTCAAATCTGATCCAGACATCGCCATACTGGCCATGTCCACCAGACTGTCTGACGAATTTTCCTTGACACTCTGCCATCTTGGTGATCGTTTCACGATAGGCAACCTGAGGTTTGCCGACGTTGCATTCAACGTGGAATTCACGTCTCATACGATCGACGATGATGTCCAGATGAAGCTCGCCCATACCTGCAATGATGGTCTGGCCTGTCTCTTCATCTGTGTAGGTCCTGAAAGTCGGATCCTCTTCAGCCAATTTGGCCAGGGCGCTGTCCATCTTGTCGGAATCGGCCTTGGTCTTAGGTTCCACTGACATCTGGATTACAGGTTCAGGGAAGGAGATGGATTCGAGTATTACAGGATGCTTGTCATCACAGAGCGTGTCACCGGTAGTGGTGTTCTTGAGTCCTACTGCAGCGGCAATGTCACCGGCATCGACTTCATCAATATCGACACGGTGATTGGCGTGCATTTGTACCAATCTTCCAAATCTTTCTTTGCAGTCCTTTGTGGCATTGAGCACATAGCTTCCGGCTGACGCTACGCCAGAGTAGACTCTGAAGTAGGTAAGCTTGCCGACAAAAGGATCTGTCATAACCTTGAAGGCAAGTGCAGCGAATGGTTCGTCGTCGCTTGCTTTCCTTTCTGTTTCATCGCCGAATCTTCCGGTTCCCTTGATTGAAGGAACTTCAAGAGGCGATGGCAGGTAATCGATTATTGCGTCCAGCAACAATTGGATACCTTTGTTCTTATAAGCAGATCCACATAAGACAGGGAAGAACTCTGAAGTTAGAACCGCAGTTCTGATGGCTTTCTTGATCTGAGCGACTGTTGGTTCCTTTCCGTCAAGGAAGATCTCCATCAGTTCATCATCATAGTCGCAGAGCTTCTCGATCAGTTCGCTTCTCATGAGCTCAACTTCATCTTTGTACTGGTCATCGATATCGCTTTCCTTGATATCGGTACCGGCATCATTCATGTACATGTACTGTCTTCTCTCGATGATATCGATGATGCCGCGGAAAGTGTTCTCCGCGCCGATTGGAAGCTGGATAGCTGCCGCATTGGCTGCTAGCTTGCTGCCGATCGAATTGACAGACATCATGAAGTCTGCGCCAGTAGCGTCCATCTTGTTGGAGAAGACGATACGGGGAACCTTGTAGGCGGTAGCCTGTCTCCAGACAGTCTCGGTCTGAGGTTCTACGCCAGCTTTGGAATCAAGCACCGTAACAGCGCCATCCAGTACTCTCAATGATCTTTCGACCTCAACGGTGAAGTCGACATGTCCTGGAGTATCGATGATGTTGATTCTGTTTTTTGGAAACTGATTCTTTGAGCCGCTCCAGAAGGTGGTGGTGGCAGCGGAAGTGATGGTGATACCTCTTTCCTGTTCCTGCTCCATCCAGTCCATCTGGCTAGCTCCATCATGAGTTTCGCCTATTTTATGTGTTTTTCCAGTAAAGAATAGAATTCGTTCGGTACAGGTAGTTTTTCCTGCATCGATGTGCGCCATGATGCCAATATTTCTTGTATTATCTAAAGCATATTGACGTGCCATATAATGCATATATCCGAAAAGCATAAAAAAAGGCGTCTTTCCTGAGAAAAACGCCTTTTCCTGAAAAAAAGAATGAACTACCAGCGATAGTGAGCAAATGCTTTGTTTGCTTCTGCCATCTTGTGTGTATCGTCCTTCTTCTTTACAGACTGGCCAATACCGTTAGAGGCATCAATGATTTCGGCTGCTAATCTTTCCTGCATTGTTCTTTCTCCTCTTAATCTAGAGTAGTTAACAATCCATCTTAAGCCCAGAGTAAGCTTTCTTTCAGCAGATACTTCTACTGGAACCTGGTAGTTTGCACCACCAACTCTTCTTAATTTTAATTCTAGTTCAGGCATAACGTTGTCAAGTGCTTTTTCGAACACTTCCATTGGTTGAGAGCCTGTTTTCTTTTCAACGATGTCGAATGCATTATATAGAATATTTTGTGCAACACCTTTTTTACCATCTAACATGATTTTGTTGATTAAACGTGTCACAAGTTTTGAATTGTAAATAGGATCTACTAATACATCTCGTTTTGCTATATGTCCTTTTCTTGGCATATCAATTTAATCTCCTTTCATGTTTTTAGTTTTTAGGTTTTTTAGCACCGTATAATGAACGGCCTTGCATTCTTCCTTCAACACCTGCACAGTCAAGTGTGCCTCTGATAATGTGGTAACGAACACCTGGTAAATCCTTAACACGACCACCACGGATCAGAACGACTGAG
>CALFPO010000020.1 GCA_937919165.1 uncultured Bacillota bacterium
AAAAAGCGGAGGATTATCTGAATCAGCATGCATTATAATGCATGGGCATAAATCCCAGTTTATCTGTTTGATAGGATGATAATAATTATGAGATTGTGGTAATTTACCACAATCTTTTCTTTGTATATAAACATTAAAAAAGTAACTAATTATCTAGTTACTTGATAATTTTTCTTGGTCCCCTGACCCCCAAAAAAACCGCTTTGCAGCCGTATCACGCTGGTGTTTAGACGAAAGATCCTTGAAAAACATCAGTATTCTGATCATGATGCACGGATGAACTTGAATGGCCTGAAGCATGCATGCCAGAGCGGTTAGGCACGCCTGACGAACAATGCTAAGATGCTGCGGAGACGGCATATGGATATCCAAGCCATGACAATGATACTTGCGAGGGAATGCGCACAGCCAGATTGTGCCGGCGGAAGTCCGATGAATGTGATGTAAGCTCACATGCTTCCGTGCATGATAAACATAATCTATGTCCCATCGCCTAAGGGCACGCTATGGCGATGGGCTCCATGGGCAGGACAGGAAACATGGAGATGCTGTCTTGCCTATGGAAGAAACTTCTGTAATGGGAAGAATGAAGCGCTTCTAAGGGGCATGATTACACACGGCTTCCGCAAAATTGAAATCAGCCTTATTTAGGGTAAAATATATATATATATATATAATCTATATATTGTTTCTCAAAGGAGAAGGTTTTATGAAGAAAATATTTACTCTTTTACTGGTGATGTTAATGTGTGTGTCACTGTCTGCTTGTAGTGGTGGAAACAGTAACAATACAAAGGATGCTGTAAACATCACAATCAAGGTTCCACTTATATCAATGGAATGTGTTACTGATGATGAAGTAAACTCATCTGACCAGTTCCTTCAGAAAGCATGGGATGCTTTTGCTGAACAGTATACAGATTACGATGTAACAGCTGATGTAATCGTATTTGAACAAACTGATTATCAGGGTGCCATAACTGACTGCTATGGAACCGATGATGCAGTTGATTTGCTGTATGGTGGATATTTCAATATTTCTGGTTATGTTCATGATGGCTATGCAATGCCACTTGATGACATCATTACCGATGAGATCAGATCTGACTTTGATGAAAGTATGTGGGATGTTTCTTCAATCAATGGAAAAACATACCTGATGCCATACTTGAATCTTCAGAATATACTTACTTACAACAAACAGATGTTTATTGACTGTGGTCTAGAAAAATATACTACTGATAAAGAAGAGATTCAGGGCTGGAGCTTAGAAGAATGGGAAGAAATCTATTCTACACTGGCTGCCAATCTTGGTGATAACAAGTATATATTTCCAATGTATGCAAAGAACAACCAGGGTGATACTCACGTTATGTTGCAGTTACGTGTTAAAGGTTCAGAATTCTTTGATGAAAACGGAAGATTCAATCTGAATACTCCTGAAGGTATCGAAGGACTTAAATGGTTAAAGGATAACTATGATAAAGGATACTATCCACCATATTGTGAAGATCTAGAAATCAATGACTGTGGAACTCTGTTCTCACGTGGACAGATGGCATTTGCTTTATTCAATACAGCTTTAGCACAGGATTATGATACCTATCCATTTGAAAGAGGTTATGTAAACTTCCCGGCTGTAAATCCAAAGGGTGCATGTTCAACATTTGTTACCGGATTTATGGCATTCAATAATGGTGATGAAAAGAAGGTTGAAGTAACTAAAGCCTTCTTAAAGTTCATCTATGAAAATGAGCAGTGGCTTGATTACTCTGCCGGTGGCATTCCTTGTTCTAAGGGAACTGCAAGCCGTCATGGTAGTGAAGTATTCATGGGTGACATGTTTGCAGCAAACAACAAATACGTTGTTGACTATCAGAGAAACAATCCTAACTGGCTTGGCGTAAGAGCTGCTTTCTTCCCACATATTCATGCATTATTTACCGGTGAAGAAACTCCTGAAGAAGCTGCTTTAGGTTTAGATACAGATTGCAACGCTGCAATTGAAGAGGGTTACGCAAACTCAAATATTCTTGAATAATTATTAGTTTTGTATATAGAGGTGCAGTATGGAAAAAGGCAATAAAAAAGAAAGTAACAGTCCGCAGACAAAGGCCATATTAGCTGTTGTAGCTGTTTTGATTGCGGTTATTTCAATAACTTCTATTATTGGAAGCAGATCATTTAATAATTCAGTTATCGATATGAACTCCGCTCATATCGAAGAACTGGCTGAACATGATGTTGCCTTAATCAACAGTAAAATCCATACCCGCTTTGAAACGCTTGAAACTATTGCTGAAGATATTGCCTACTGGCAAAGAAAAGATGGTACACCAATCATTGACCTGCTTCATACAGATGCTTCGTTTGTTCATGATGCCGATAAGGTTTCTCTTATCTCAAAAGATGGAACCGTTCTATCAAGCAACAATGTAATAGAAAACCGTCCGGATATTGTAGATGTATGTCTAAAACACAATGAAAACTTTGTACAGCGTTTTGATAACACAGGAGAGGTGTTTGCTGATTTAAACAAAGAATATTTAATGTATTGTGTTCCTATTAAACCTGTTGAACTTAATGGACATGTTTATGAATATCTAAGCTGTTTTATCAAGCCTTCGGATCTTGAAAGCGAACTAAAAGCAGATATTTATGGAGGTGCAGGTTTTACTTCAGTTATCGATTCTGATGGCTACTATATTGCAAACATCAACAGAAGCCACAGTTTCTTTTCAAGAGACAACTTCTTTGAAGAATTTGAATCGATTGAAGGCAAAACACCTGAAGAATTTCTGAAATTCCTTTCTTCTTCTTCTTCTTATACAACAAGAGTAGATGTTAAGAGCGATAAAGGTGAAAATGAAGAAGCCTATCTTGTATTTACTCCTATGGAAGATTCAGACTGGGTCTTTGTTTCAACTGTTCCTGCTTCTGTTTTTAAAGCACAGACAAGAAGTCTGTCTACAACAGCAGGATTCCTACTGGCAACTGTTGGCCTTGCACTGACTGCAGTTATCTTCTTTGTTGTAAGACAGCAAAGGCAGACAGCTGAACTTAAGAACAAGGAAGAGACTGATGCCTTAAATAGAGAATTACAAGATCGGTTAGGTGTTGTTCAATCGTTAAGTAATGACCTAGAAGGCGTTGAACTTGTAACATTAAAAGACAATAAGTTCAATGATACAGGTCGTAGTTATCGTGGCAGCAGGATGCTTGAAGAACTTGTTCCTGACATAAATTCTGAAGATAAAACTTTCTCTGAAAAGCTTGAGCTGATTAGAGATCATGCTGTAGTTGAAGAAGACAGGGAAGATTTCCACACCAAGACAAGAAGAGAAACTATCTTAAGGGAACTTAAAGATAAAATTACTTATTATGTTAATTTCAGAGCTAAAGATATAAATGACGAGCTGCACTACATGCAGATGCGTTTTTCGCAAATAAAAGATGAAGAGAATATTACAGGCTTTGTTTGTTCTGTACAGAACGTCGATGCCCAAATGGCTGAGCAGATCAAGCACCGTGAGGAGCTTGAAGAAGCGCTTGGCATGGCTGAATCGGCTTCAAGAGCAAAGACAACATTCCTTAACAATATGTCTCATGATATCCGTACACCAATGAATGCCATTATTGGCTTTACTGGCTTAGCTGCTTCACATATTGATAACAAGGAACAGGTTCAGGATTATCTGACAAAGATTGGTCAGTCATCTAATCACTTACTGTCTTTGATTAACGATGTTCTTGATATGTCACGTATTGAATCAGGCAAGATGACTTTATCTGAAAATCCTGAGAATCTGGCTGAGATTATTCATAATTTAAGAGACATGATCGTCGCTGATATCAATGCCAAAGAACTTGAACTGTATGTAGATTCACTTGATGTAAACGATGAACATATCATCTGCGATAAGTTAAGACTCAACCAGGTACTGTTGAATGTTGTGTCTAACGCTATCAAATACACTCAGACCGGCGGCACAATTTCAATAAGAGTCACTGAAAAGGGCGTAAACAATCTTGGCTATGCCAAATATGAATTCAGAGTCAAAGATAACGGCATGGGTATGTCAAAGGAATTCCTGAAGACCATCTTCGATCCATTCACAAGAGTTAAATCTTCAACCGTTTCAGGTATTCAGGGTACCGGCTTAGGTATGGCAATAACCAAGAATATCGTTGATATGATGGGCGGCGCTATCGATATCGAATCTGAAGAGGGAAAGGGTACAGAAGTTATCGTTAGCTTCGAATTCAAACTTCAAACTGAAAAGAATGATCCGATCGCCATCCCTGAAATGGCAGGACTAAAAGGACTGGTTGTTGATGATGATACAAATGCCTGCCGTTCAATTTCCAAGATGCTAATTGATGTAGGAATGCGTTCTGAATGGTGCACTTCCGGTAAGGAAGCAATCATCAGAGTAGAGGATGCAGCATCGTTGAATGACCTGTATAGGGTATATATCATCGACTGGGCAATGCCTGATATGAATGGTATTGAAACTACAAGAAGAATAAGAAAAGTAATAGGCGATGATGCACCAATTATTATCCTTACTGCTTATGACTATTCCGACATTGAAGAGGAAGCCAAAGAAGCAGGTGTTACAACCTTCTGCTCTAAACCATTATTCCCATCTGACTTAAGAAGGGTACTGGCATCTTGTGTTGGTCAGTCTTCTGATTCAAAGAAAGAAGAGGAAGAAGAATACGACTTTAATGGTAAGAAGATCCTTCTTGTAGAAGATAATGAAATGAACAGAGAGATCGCTACCGAGATCCTTGAAGAAGAAGGCTTTATTATTGAAGCTGTAGAAGATGGTTCTATCGCTGTAGAAAGAGTAAAAGAAAATGGCGATAACTATGATATCGTTCTGATGGATATCCAGATGCCTATCATGAACGGTT
>CALFPO010000021.1 GCA_937919165.1 uncultured Bacillota bacterium
GGCTTATTACTTGGATAATCTGGTCAAATTAAAGAAAGGGAGAAAAAACATGTTAACAAAAGAAGAAAAGACAGCTGTTATCAAAGAATATCAAACATTCGAAGGTGACACAGGTTCTGTCGAAGTTCAAGTTGCTATCTTAACAGCTACTATCAACAAACTTACAGTTCATATGAGAGCTAATAAGAAAGACTTCCATTCAAACAGAGGTCTGCTTATGATGGTAGGTAAGAGAAGAAATCTTCTTGAATACCTCAAGAAAGATGATGTAAACAGATACAGAGATCTGGTTGCTAAATTAGGCTTAAGAAAATAATGTCGATAAACCTGCATTCATTGCAGGTTTTATTTTGCAATGTATATAAAAAAACAGCTGTTTACTTTACAGAACTTTTTTCTATAATAAAAGTAAACAGAGGTTTATTTATGGCACAGACATTGAAGGAAGAGCATCGTACTGCGATAATCGATTCAGCGAAGGAAGAGTTCCTTAAGAAAGGCTATAAGGATGCATCGATGAGATCGATTGCAAACAAGGCCAAGATGACAGTAGGAAATCTCTACCGCTATTTCAAGAACAAGGAAGACATAATTGTCTTTATAGTTGGGGATACCTTGAAGGAAATAGATGCTGTCCTGAAGTCTCTTACCAGCAATTCGGTATCTTTTGAGACGCGTGTATACAATATCCAGGCTGATACTACAGAACTTAGAAGAATGCTTGATTCTTTGGCTGATAAGCTTGTTGATATCTTCTATAGCCATAAGATCGAATTCAAGATACTGATGCTGCATTCAAAGCTGAATGATGAAATAACCGATTGGTTTGCCAAGACCATAAAGAATCTCATAAATCAATCCTATGGCATCTTTTCATACGAACATGAAAACGATGTGCTTTCAAAGGCCTATGCTTCATCCATCTTTGCGGGTTTAAGGGAAATCTTCAAAGATGATGAACTAGATTCTGAGACCTTGAATAAGCTCATAAAGATATATTTCCATAGCTACATAGATATGCTGGACGAAGATATAAGAAAAATAGGAGAAAGCCTATGAGTTTCATTGAATTCAAAGATGTATCGAAGATCTATAAGTTAGGTGAAGTTGAGATAAAGGCTCTTGATGGGGTTTCCTTCAAAATAGAAAAGGGTGAATTTGTCACCATCCTTGGCGCAAGTGGAGCAGGAAAGACAACAATCCTGAATATTCTGGGTGGTATGGACACAGCCACATCCGGAAAGATAATTGTCGATGATGATGACATTTCTGAAGCTGATGATAAGAGACTATGCAACTATCGTCGCTATGATATTGGTTTTGTTTTTCAGTTCTACAATCTTGTCCAGAATCTGACGGCCAAAGAGAATGTTGAATTGGCGCTGCAGATATGCAAATTTCCATTGGATCCAGTAAAGGTACTGAAGATGGTGGGACTTGAAGACAGGATGAACAATTTCCCATCGCAGCTATCGGGTGGTGAGCAGCAGCGTGTTGCGATTGCTAGAGCCGTAGCCAAGAATCCAAAACTCCTTTTATGCGATGAACCAACCGGTGCCTTGGACTATAAGACCGGCAAGCAGGTTCTTAAGGTTCTCCAGGATATGGCTTTCAATGAAAGAATCACAGTTGTAATCGTTACTCATAATGGCGCCTTGGCCGATATGGGGAACAAGGTAATAAGAGTAAAATCCGGAAAGATAGAATCGGTAAAGATAAATAAGCATCCAAAGGATATAGAGGATATCGAATACTGATGTTCAAGAAAGATACTTTTCGTTTGATCAAGAAGACAAAGAAGCGTTTCCTGTCGCTTGTTCTTATAGTGCTGATAGGGGTTGCTTTCATGATGGGGTTGATGTCCAATCCTACGATCATGCGAAAGTCTGTCGATAGATATGACGATGAATATTCTCTGCAGGATCTGCAGCTTTTTTCGCCATATGGATTCTGCGCAAATGATGTCATAAAGCTTAGAAGCACAGAAGGCATTGACGAGATTATGGCTTCAAAGCAGAACGATTTCTATTGCAAGAGAATGGATGGCGTCTCTGTCGTAACAAGAGCCATGGAACTTGATAGAAATATCAATCGATATGAGCTTGTAGAGGGTAGACTTCCAGAAAACGATAATGAGTGCGTAATACTGTATGGTTTAAGCACAGATGCCTATAGAATCGGCCAACATCTCATCTTCTATCTAAATGATGAAGATATCCATGACTATCTGGTTCATGATGACTATGTGATTGTGGGCTTTGTGCAATCGCCAGAATTCCTGTCAAAGACCCTAGGCTCTTCCAATAGAGACAACAAGGAACTTTCGCTAGTAGCCTATTTGCCTAACAGCAATTTCATATTCGAATACTATACGACAATCTATCTGACCCTTGAGGGCTCAAAGGATATGCTTTCATATACCAAGGAATATGAAGAATACATAAATGAGAATAAAGAGAATGTAGAGTATCTGGCAACTACTCAACAGGAATACCTGAAAGCCAAGATAAAACAGGAGTATCAGGAAGAGCTCGATGAAGGCAAACGAGAGTTTGAGCAGCAGAAGGCTGATGGCCAGAAGAAACTTGATGACGCTAAGAAAGAGCTTGATGATGCCAATATCCAGATAATTTCGGCCGAAACACAGATCGAGATGTTCAAGAGCATCATCTATAGAGCGGAATCGACAATCGAAAACGGCAAGACATCTCTTGAAGAAGAAAAGGCTACACTTTATGCAAGATTGGATGCATTGGGATTAAGCCATGATATCGGCTATGATCAGCTGATTGAAAGAATCGCAAGATATGCAATACGGTATGGCATAGATTCAGATCAATACGATGATCTTCTTTTGGCAGCTGAAAGCAAAGCTAAGGTCGATGGCCTTGAAGAAGCCATGGAATATGCTCAAGAGACGCTTG
>CALFPO010000022.1 GCA_937919165.1 uncultured Bacillota bacterium
ATGATTCTCATGTTGTTTCTGCCTCCTGTCTCACACGGTGCAATTCTATCACAATGGTGCGGGAATGGCAAAAGAGCAGGACCGTGATTTCCTTCGAAATCAGGCGGTTTCCGAGGCTTTGGCTGCACGTTTCATTTTCTTCCAGATGACGAAGTACATGGTGAGAAAACAGATGCTGGCACCGGTAAACTGACTGATGGCTTCTGCCCAGAAGACACCGTCGACCCCAAGACCGATGTTTGGAAGAAGAATCGTCAATGGCGTGACGAGGATGATTTTACGAAGCATGGAGAAGAAGAGTGCATGCTTCGGATAGTTGAGGGCGACGAAAGTAGTCTGACCAGCCATCTGCAATGCCATAAATGGGAACGCGAGGAAGTAGATGCGGGCACAGTGTACAGCAAGGTCGATGAGCTCCGGGTCATCGGAGAAGATGCGCATCAGCGGTTCCGGTACGAAGAGGACCAGAAGCCAGATGGCGAAGTTGACGAGAAGTCCGCTCAAGAAGATGAAGCGGATACTCTTGGAGACGCGCTTCGGTTTCTTGGCGCCATAGTTGTAGCTCATGACGTTCTGACCGGCACTTGTAAGGCCGTTGTTCGGAAGGCTCATTACTTCGCGCACGGAATTTGTCAGGCTCATGGCACCAACATATAGGGTGCTTAATGGTCCACCAAAAGACTTCAACATCACGTTTACGACGGCCTATGTTACGCTGGAGGTGACACGGAAGGTAAACCCAGTTGCGCCAAGCTTCAACATGCTACCGATCTGCGTACGGTCTATGGAGAGTCTCTCCAATCGGAGCGGCGGGTACTTGCTTCGTAAGAAGAGAAGGACCCAGATAGCACTGATGCTTTGTGAGAGGACGGTGGCCAGTGCAGCACCACGGATGCCCATGTCGAAAACGAAGATGAATAACGGGTCCAACGCAATATTGAGGACTGCACCGATGACCACGGTCAGCATGCCGATCTTTGGGAAGCCTTGTGCGTTGATGTACGGATTCATGCCCAGACTCAGAAGTACTGGGATCGTACCCAAGACATAAATGCGGAAATAGTCGACTGCATATGAAAGCGAGTGTTCATCCCCGCCCAGTAGTTCAAGAAGCCAAGGTGCAAGGGCAAAAAGAATCACGGTTAAGCATGCACCAACGAGTAGAAGAAAGGTGAAGGAAGTCTCCATCATGCGCTCGGCCTTCGGGTCATTCTTCTCGCCGCGTGCGATGGTGGCCAGTGTCGTTCCACCGGTACTACCGAGATTGGCAAAAGCACTGATGAGCGTGATAAGGGGGAAGCATACACCCAGTCCGGTAATGGCATAGGTACTCTCTGCCCCCATATGACCGATATATGCACGGTCGACGAGATTGTAGAGTACGACGACTAATTCGGCTAACATAAGTGGGAGGCCGAGCTTAAGAATGAGAAGCGAGACGCTACCCTTACCAAAATTTCCCTTGGATGAGGATCGTGACGAAACATCGGAGGTTTCTGGAATAGGGGATGAATCTGTGCGCATTCGATCAGTCTGCCTTCTTTCCTTACACGTACGAACGGTCGATCTTGATGACACAGTTGTGTTGCGGATGCTTCTGCTGAACACGACGTGAAATACTGTGAATCAGTTCTTTCTCCGACATCTTCACATCGTGGGGAACCACAACGTCGAAGATGAGGTTGGTGTGTGTCTCACCGGGAACCATGCGGAAGTCGTGCATCGTGATACGCGTATCGATGCTCTGAATGATTTCTTTGATTTCTTCAGAGAGGACCATGAGATCCTTGTTCTTCGTATCGATAGGATCCATGTGGATGACGGCTTCACAGTTCAGTTCTTTGCGCAGCTCCGCCTCGGCATTGTCGATAACATCGTGGAGCTCCAGAATGTCCATGTGGGCAGGCACCTCGGCATGAAGGGAGATCATGATCCGACCGGGACCGTAGTCATGGACCACCAGATCATGGATGCCGCAGATGGGCTCGTGGGCCATGACGATCTTCTCGATCTCATCCACAAATTCCCTCTCCGGTGCCTGACCCAGCAGAGGTTCAATGGTCTCCTTGCCGGCCTTGATGCCGGCTGTAGAATCTTCTACAACTATAACATTTTTCCTATCGACATTTAAGACTTCCAGAGCCTTCAGATAGACATCTGGAAAAGGTTTCTGTCTCTTCACTTCATTCCCGCCAACATAATAATCTATATATTCATCGATATGACAGTCCTTCATGGCATTATGTACATACTCGCGATCGCTCATTGAGCATATCGCAATCGTCATTCCCTTTTCCTTCAGTCCGACAAAAGTATCTTCAACGTCAGAAAAAAGATACTTGCCGAAATCTAAAGGATGCTTGAGGAAATGGCTATCGTATGAGTCCATGACGAAATCATAGCTTAAGCCCGTCAATTTCGATAGATATTCATAGGTTGCATCCATGGTCAGGCCAATGATCTTGCAGGCATCTTCATAGCTTATGTCTATGCCGTTATCCAAAAGCCATCTATATGTCTCTTCCACATAGAAGGTCTCGGAATCGATCAATGTTCCATCAAGGTCAAAAAATATCGCAGAAACCATACTTCTATATTATATAAAATGGCAGATTGTTCTGCCATTATTGTATCTAGTTGCTCTCTACTGGTACATCTTCTGGAAGTTTTTCCTCAGTCTCTTCCTCCAGAGGTTCAGCTTCAGTAAGATCGCTATACATCTTGACGAAATCATCTACCTCTTCAGGAGTAAGACTAGCCAGGAACTTTCTGAACCTCTTGTCTTCCTTTCTCTCGTCGCCATTCTTCAAGGCATAGGCAGCGCCAGCATCGGTGATGTATACCATATCCTCTTCATCATCGAAATCGACCAATCCAAGTTCCTCAAGACGAGCGATATGCTTGTCAAGCTTTGATGGACGCATGTCCAGGCAATCAAGAACTGTGAAGAAGTCAGATTCGCCTAAGCAGCAGATCATCTTCAGGATCTTCTTGTCTTTCTTTGATAGTTCTACTTCAGGCGCCAGATTGAAGATTGCTTCCAATTCCATTGGCAGTTCAGTGTAATTCTTGCTCATATTATTTCTTCTCCTTATTATCTACTACGATATCTATTATCTCTTCAGGCCACATGCCCTTCATTCCGGCATCCTGGCATTCCTTCAGGCTTCTGAAGGCCTTTTCCTTCATCTTTCTGGTCTTGGCATCGATCTTGTCCTTCTCTTCGTCAAGATAGATGCTGGCAGCGATCTTCTCAGTATCCTTGAACATCTCTGGAGTTTCTTCATCCATATCGTCCTTGTCCGAAATCGAATTGTAGAGCTCTTCTCTTGCAGCACTTATCTCAGCCATCTCTTCATCATCGATCACTGGCCACTTAGGATCGGCTTCCTTCAAGGTCTCAAGAACGATTCTAGAAACGATGAGTCTTGAATACCACTTGTGATCTGATGGTACGACATACCAAGGGGAATCCTTGCTGGAAGTCTTGTTGACCATATCCTCGAAGGCTTCCATATACTCATCCCAGTATTCTCTTTCCTTGATGTCGCCAAGTGATGCCTTCCAGTTCTTCTTTGGCGTATCGATACGGGAAATGAATCTCTTTGCCTGTTCATCTTTGGAAACGTTCAGGAAGATCTTTACGACCTTTGTGCCCGTGTCATAGAGATATTTCTCAAAGCTTTCTATCTGTTCATAACGATCAGCAATCATGTCACGATCCTTCAGTCTTTCAGGGAAAGCGTAGTTCTTGTATAGAAGCTTAACCTTGCCGATCAGAACATCCTCATAGTAGCTGCGGTTGAAGATGGAGATGTTTCCTCTTGCAGGAAGTGCACTCCAGAAACGCCACAGATAGTCATGAGACAGTTCCAAAGAAGTAGGAGTCTTGAAGCAATATTCCTTTACGCCATGAGGAGTCATGGTCGAGAAGACCGTCCTGATGACGCCATCCTTGCCTGCTGCATCCATAGCCTGGAAGATGAATACGATGCCTTCCTTGCCGTCTGCATAGAGGCGCTGCTGATATTTGTTGATCTCCTTCAGGTTCTCGATGAATTCTTCTACCGCTTCCTGGCGATCATCGAACTTGCCGGTATCATTGGTGTCAAATTTCTTGGTGGCATATTTCTTGCTGCCATCATATCTGTATTTTGCTATACTCTTTGTCATATATCCTCCCGTAAACAAAAAAGCCGCAATGCGACTTCATCATAGACTATTGCTTTTCAGCCCAAACATCATCGTCAGTGCCGATGCAGAAATAAACCTTGTCAGAGAGCTTTGCCCACTTGTATCCAGCATCCTTGCTGTCGTTGACAATTTCCTTGACCTTGAACTCTTCGCCGTTCCATGCATAGCTTTCGCCATCATATGTGGTTTCGCTTTCATTCTTGTTAGGACCAACCCTGAATGTTACAGGGCCATCAACAATCTCATATACAGCCGCATTCTCTTCAGCCTTCTTCTCTTCAAGTTTCTTTGTCAGCTCATCGACCTGAGAGTTGAGGTTGGCGATAGTGCTATTGTAAGCCTCTTCCTTGGCAACTACCTGCTGATACTTCACATCAAGATCAGCCAAAGCATTCTTTTCCTTAAGAGCAAAAAGGATTGCTGCTATTGATGTCGCAAGAAGCAGAACTATAAGGATGATGCAGATCAGCACTGTAGAGTTCAGCTTTCTCTTTGGACTCTCTTCATACTCTTCTACATACTCTTCATCGTCTGCATACTCTTCTTCATCATTCATCTTGAAGATTGACATATCGACGCTGCTTGATCTTGTAGATGACTTGTCTTCTACGAAATCAGGAATATCGACTGTATCGGTATTCTCATAAGGGTTCTTGTTTGACATATTTTTATCCTCGCTATCAAATCTCGTTTATCAAAACGTTATATCCGTCATAGACTGCATTAAGCAGACTTCCTTGGTTGGCTACCTCGAAGATGTTCGTCAGAATCTTGCCATCGGCATTGACGAATTCCTTAAAGACATCAACGATCATCTTGTTCTCATCGACATTGATCATATAGCCATGAGATAAGGTGATCTCGACAAACTGCCTAAGGTCTTCCAGGCTAGAGAACGCCAGTCTATGCAAGACGATGATCTTCTTATCTATCGGATACTCAGCAGCAAAAGTATCCTTCAATCCATATACATTGGCGATGAACTCTTCATCAAGATATGTATATATTGAATGAATCCTTTCGATGATGGATGCTTCCTCATCTTCTTTCTCTTCGACAGTCTCTTCCTGCTTGATGTCCTCAATCAGTTCATTGACATAGTCGTTCTTGTCTTCGGCTACAGGCTCCTCAGCTTCAGCCTGTTCAGTTGAAGGCTCTTCTTCAACTGCTTCTTCGATTGCTGGTTCTTCCTCTATTGTTTCAATCGTTTCTTCCGTAATCTCTTCAGGCTCTTCAATAACGATATCATCAACTGTAGTATCGCTTTCTACAAACGTTCCTTCCTCATGCGCAATGATCTCCGAGAAGATCGTATCGATTTCCCTTTCAATGCTGATATCTTTGCCTACGGTCTCGCTGTATGGATCAAAGTTTGGATCGTTTGCTCTAGATACATTCAGGAAGATTCTGCGCATCACATCATCGCCTTCAGGAATGATGGCTTCTTTCATAAGAGGCTTCTGTTCTTCTGGTTCTGGTTTCTCCTCTTCTTGTTCTGACTTCTCTTCTATCTTGATTTCTTCAATCTCTGGTTCTTCGGCTTCAATCTCTATAGGCTCGATTATCGTTTCCTCAGGCTCTATCAATATCTCTTCAGGTTCCTTTGTCTCTTCGACTATTGGTTCGTTCATGAAGGATCCATCGCTTTCGAAATCACGTTCCAGATTATAGAAAGCCAGAAGCTTGGCAAGTTCCTTCTCATCAGCCAGCTTGTTTTCATCATCTTCATCGAAATCGACATCAAACATTCTTCCAAGCTGTGTTGAAGCTGAATCAGCCTGTCCATTCTTGGTTACGAAACGATCAAAAGCCTCATCGCCAGCCTTCAGCAATGTGGTCATGGTCGACTGCATCGAGCCAAGCGAAAGACCTAAATTCTCATTCAGTTCTTCCCTTAGCGTTGAAAGATCAATATTTTTAAGTTCTGCCAGTCTAGGATCTGCTTCATCATCAAGATGCTCATCAAGATATTCAATATGCCCCTCTGAATATAAACCAGCATTACTTGCAAAATCTAATAATGATTCTTTGGTAAGCTCATTT
>CALFPO010000023.1 GCA_937919165.1 uncultured Bacillota bacterium
GAATATGATACACATATGGCTCCATGAACAAAAGTCTCTATCTCGATATCGTTCTTGCAAGCTTCTTTTATGAAATCTAAAGAAGACTCTCTAGGAATCACCACTCTCTTAAAACCCAATCTTTTTGCGGTTCTTATACCTTCGATATTATGAACATGCATCTGCGTAGAGCAATGAAGCTCCAAATCCGGATATTTCTTAGATAAAACGTAATATAGCCCCAGATCCTGCACAAGCAAGGCATCAACATTATTCTGATAATAGAAATCAATAGACTTCAATGCATTATTCAATTCATTCTCATTAAGAAGCGTATTGACGGTAACATAGACTTTCACATCTCTTAAATGAGCATATCTAACTGCTTCTGCAAGTTCTTCATATCCAAAATTGTCGGCAAAAGCTCTTGCCGAAAAATTCTTTCCGCCAAGATAGACGGCATTCGCTCCATTATCTATGGCAGCCTTAAAGCATTCAAAGTTGCCGGCCGGAGATAGCAGTTCAACTTTTTTCATTCTTATACTCCAAAGAAAGTCCTCCTAAAGAGGTTTCCTTAAGTTCTCTAGCCAGTTTATTTCCTGTATAGTTCATGGCGCTGACGACAGAATCAAAGCTTATGGCGTTTTTCTTAATGTCTTTGAATGATTCTGCAAGATATGCACAATCATAAGCTCTGAGAATACTTATGGCATTTCGTTCAATGCATGGAATGATTACGTATCCCAAAACAGGATCGCAGGTCAATCCCAAGAAATGCTCAATGCCCATTTCAGCTGCATATTCGATAGTATCTAAACCATAGCCATCATAATAAGCTATTGCAGCCGAGGCCATAGCGCAAGCAGTTCCGACTTCGGCCTGGCATCCTCCAGTCGACCCTGCTATTGAAGCATTTTTCTTTATGCAGTTGCCAAAAACACCGCCGACTGCCAACATATCGCACAATACATCGTCATCGACATTCTTGTTCTTGTGAAGAAAATACATTAGAGATCCCATGATGCCGCAAGCGCCAAGAGTAGGTGCTGTACACATCATTCCCCCAGCGGCATTCTCTTCACAAGTCGCGTATGAATAGGCAGTGAGATAGTCTTTATCTGTCTTCGCCTTTTCATACAGTTTCTTGGCAATACGATGATAATTCAGTTCTTCATTTAGAAGGCCTTCACTGCCAAGGCCCTTTTCAACAACTTGATACATGGTCTGTAAGCATTCTTTTAGATAATCTTTTAGATTTTCTTCATGAGAATACACATATTCAATTAATGAACATCCATTTTCATTTAGATATTTCTTTATCTCTTCAAAGCTGTTTTCATCATAAATATCATCAAGATCGCCAGCATCGTATTCCTTTATTTCTATAGCTCCTCCCCCAAGAGAAACTCCGTGCCAAGTAGGCATCTTCTTCCCTTTCTTGCGTCCGCAGATGTTCATGATGTTTTTCTTGGTAGAAAGATCATATCTAAACTCAACCTTATCGCAATCTAAAGCTCTTTTGATGATGCCAATAGAGCCATGACCGCTAGCCGTAAGGGCCAATGAACCTCCAAGAATGATTTCATATTCATCGCAATCAGGAAACTCTCGACGATAATAGCTTGCAATCCTATAAGGTGCAATCGTATGTGAACTTGAAGGGCCATATCCTATTCTGTATAGCTGTCTAATTGCCTGCATATCTCTCCTTCCTGAGAAGACTCAATACAAGAAACTCAAAGTTTGTCTGTTCGCTCAAGGAATTATCGTTCTTTATCTTGCAATCCAGGTCATGAAGATTCTTCTGAAGCTCCAATATCTGACGTGAATTGATCTTTCCTAAAGTCTCAATAGTCTTTTCGTATTTATAATCGCTAGAACCTGTTAGTTCCATTATTTCATTTCTCTTCTTTCCTTCAGACCTCAATAGCGAAACATAATAAAGATATCTGAGCTGTCCAGCAAGCAGATTGATTATTCCTAACATATCGTTAGAATCCTTAAGCATCTTTCTTTCCAATGAGATAGCCAAAGAAATATTCTTAGAAGTCAAAGCATTTATCAGATCGAAAATATCATTATCTTCACCGCTACATAGCTTATTGATTACTTCATTGTTTATCTTGCCTCCATATAAAGATAGAATCTCTAGATTATTGTTGAAGGTTGTTGCATTCCTTTTGCAGATACTTATGAGATATTTCAAAGAATCCTGACTAATATTCAGTTTCATCTCATTCACACGAGAGTTGCAATAAGTATTGAAGTCTTTGTAGTTATAGCCATCAAGCCTAATTATTTCCGCATTCTCAGCAATCTTCTTGTATGCAGATAGCTTGGAACTGAAACTATTGCTGAGGGTATAGAAAACAAGATCATTTTCATAGATAGGATGAGCTACATATTCCAAAACAGACTTCAGATCATCATCGTTTGCTTTTCTGATCAAGAAATACGGATCTTTTACAAGCACCGCAGTTCTGTTTGCGAATAAAGAATTGCCTAGACAAGAATCTACCATTTCCTGCAAAGAAAAAAGCTTATCTGAGCCATCAAATCTTATGACTTCTGTATCTTTCTGATTCACGAATTCATTAATTTTATCAACAATAAAACACTCTTCGTTACCGTATATTATGTATATCACTTCTTCATTATAGCAAAATCACCATTGCCTGTTTTAAGCAAATCCATAAGTCTAGTGAAGACAAAGCAAATGTTTCCATCAATAGCTGTTGTATATAATTCTGTTCCATATTTTTCTAGCGTATCTATGACTCTTTTGCTTGGATGACCATATTGTCCATTTGTCGATATTATTGCTATTTCAGGCAGAGTATTGCTGATGAAATAGTCGCTGGTGGAATTCTTTGATCCATGATGCGACACCTTCAAGATATCTATATTTCGATTGCCATAAAGGCTGATTAACCGTTTTTCTATATCTGACGATATATCTCCTGTAAATAGGAAATCATGTCCGTTCACATCAAGATAATATACAAGTGAATTGTCATTATCGTTATCGTTTTCTCCTAAATCAAGATATTCAAACACCAGATTATTTGTTTTGATATCAGTACCTTTCTCTATGATGTTTCTGATTCTGAAATCTCTATTGAGGTTGTCAATATTGCCGTTATGATCGCTATCGTCATGAGTGATTATCAGATAATCAATGCAGTAGATTCCATATCTTTTAAGATATCTTTCAAGTTTGTAATAGTTATAATCTGAACCTGTATCTATCAGAATCTTCTTTCCATATAAAGGCTCTTTAACCAAGATAGCGTCTCCCTGCCCTACATCAATAAAGCTGATGCTTAAGAATGGTCTATTAAGTGGAGACATTATAATCAAGCATAATATCAGGCAATATGCATATTTATTCCTGTTCTTAATTAATCCATAGCAAATAATGAATACCGATACTCCTACGATCGATATCGAACCACGTATAGAAAAACAACCTATCAATGAAATTGCATATTCATATGCCTTCATCAGTTTCATATACTGCTTTTCTAATACTCCAAAAAACGCCACAAACAAGCTAGCAATATAGATAAATTCCTTTATCTTCATATTCATCCCAAAAAGAAGAGATTCAACTATATTGGTTTCTCCAAATAGTAGCGAAGACATAAAAGAATAGAATAATTCAAAATCGATATTTAGATCTATGCATGAAAACAGCGTAAATAATAAAGGAATTATTATCGAATAGTTATATAGAAGTTTCATGTTCAATAAACAAATGACATATAGCTTAATTGCAATCTTCTCTTTTCTTTCGATCTTCATATTGTCTAATATGCAATCCATGATGATAAGATAGAATTTCACATCGCAATAGATGAAGACGCTTAAGAAAATAACTGCAACAATACAAGCCGTATCAGACCTATCATTTATTCTTTTTAGAAGATAGTATGCATATAGCCCACTGATTAGGTCAGAATCAATACCATTTTCTGGATATATCTTGAAAAGCACATACTTTATATAATCCGATGAGACTTCTAATCCATCGATTCTTTCAAGCAGTATTGATCTAGCCCTAAAATGAAACAGATATTTGAAATCATATCCGTAGAAACAGATGTTTTTCTTTAGCTCATCAAGGATGCTATTAGGCTTGTATTCTGAACTGAAAAACACTACATCGCCGACGGAAAGAGTGTCATTATCTGTTATCTTTGCCTTATATAGCAGCTTATCTACAATGCAGGAATTTGCGTTGCATCTTTCAACAATGCCGAACGGAATGAAATCGATTCTATATCTATCAGTGCATATCAGAAGCAAGCACAAAAGAATATATGCAGCAAGTTCCTTCTTATCAGCAAAATAGAAATAAAGGCAAATTATGAATATAAGCCATATCTTTCCTATAAATGCAGATAATATCGCTAAAAGAATTGGCCTAAAGAGAGATATGTTCTTTAATCTTCTCAAATTTAGCAGTTCCGATACCTTTTACATTCATCAATTCTTCAAGTGTTGCAAAAGATCCATTAGTTTCACGATATTCAATGATCTTCATTGCCGTCTTTTCGCCTATGCCCGACAAAGTCATAAGTTCTTCTAGCTCTGCGCTATTTATTGATATAAGTCCGTATTCTTTCTTTTCTGGAATGACAATTATCTGATTGTTGTAAAGAGTTGATGACAGCGATATAGAGCTTATATCAGCATTAACATTTAGTTCTATTTCTTGCAACACATCTTCAAAGGTAGAACCAGATTTCAGTCTTACGATCTTTTCTTCTATGACTTCTCCTCTGACTTCAACTTCTATATATTCATCTTCTCTTTTATCTATGCTTCCGACATTAACCGATATAGAAATCACAAGCGATATCAGAATAGATAGAATGGCTATTCGTCTATACATGTCTTAGGAATTATGAACTCATCCTTCTTCGGTATGATAATGGCTTCATTTACTCGGTAGTTCTTGAATACTATTTCGTTATATTCCATATCAGCATGAATCTGATATATGCCATTCTCGATATGATATCCTTTTGGAGCTTTTATCTCTTCGATTTGAATCATTGTGAAATAAGGAATTCCTTTAATCTCATATCCTCCATCAATTACATTGATTCTTCTATTAAGATCATCTTCATACGCCGATGATTCATCATTTAGACAATAATGATACAAGCCAGGCTCAACATTCTCCAAAATGAATTCATCTTCTATTTCATATGTATGTATCAGATCATCCTCATCATATCTGAAATGAATGTATCTTTTCCTTTCTGGGTTAGCGATATTCAATGCGCCAGTCACAAAATGAAATGATCTCATTTCATCATCATTATCTTGATATTTTAGAATAAACTCAGCACCATTCAGATAGATGTTCTTTGATGAATTAGATTTGATTAGATGCAGATCGTATTCTCTTTCTTCGTTAAGGAAAATGAGGTCTTTCAATTCATTTCCATCATCTAAATCGATTATCTTTCCTATACAATCATAGTATTCATATCCATTTGCCGGATTAGATTCTATCAGAAGATACTTTCCATCATTTGCAACATCTTTAAATGTATTGATGCCATCTGCTGTTTTCAGTTCAGCAATGAGTTCTACTCCGACAGAATTGAATGACCCTTCCGTCAATTCATCATCGTCGGATATATATACTTTTCCGTTTTCTATAGATTCTCCATTAGATAAAACGTCATAGGTAAAATAGCCGATCTCATTTGAACTGAAGATTCTGTCCTTAAGATTATTCCTGTATCTTTCGCTAAGCAAGATTTCATAATCAGACATAGACACATTCAAAAAAGAATATAGGTCAATCGCGTATCCTTTATCTATAAAGAGAATTCTATTATCTGATCTATCATCTATCCTATACAAAGAGAATTCAGCACCCTTGATACTATTGCCTGATAAATCTTTCTTGCAGAAAGATATATCGATATAATCATCTATAAGTTCCATTTCAATATTGATTGGAGCCGATTCTATCTTGCTTTCTTCTAAAGAATAGATGTTCTGCGTTCCTTCAGCTTTGTATGCAACAGCCATGAATCCATCTATAGCCTTTGGCTTTAGATAGATGATCATATTATCTTCATCAACAAGTCTGAAGGTAAAACCATCCTTATCGATAGATATCACTTCTATCGAATCACATAGAATGTTATAGTTACTAAGATCAATGTTTTCATTCCTATATTCGTTGGTCTCATCTCTCTTGATATTTATCGTCTCATGGAGAGGGATTGTTGCTTTTTTGCTAGAAACCATATTTAACTTGATTGTTTCTTCTCCAAAGAACGAAGCATCATTACCATCAAATATATATCTTATTCCTGTAATCTCTTCCCATATCATTAGCTGAGCAGCTATATATAGATCATTATCATTCTGATCGCATTTCATATAAGCATCATATATTCTTCTTATTGCATCAGCGTTATCTTCTTCATATTGTTTCTTAACATATTCATGTCCTTTTGGGCTAAAAAGAACTTCTGGTTCTAGACAAAAAGCTATCTGTCCCGTCTTTATATTAATGAATTTCGATACCTTTACATTTTCTCCATTATCTGCAAAATCTGTGAGCATTATAAAATTCCAAGGTGTCATATCTTCATATTCTTCTGCTTTGGCCATTGCTGCTGATGTCATCAGCATGATTAATGTCATTATGATCGTTATTATCCTTTTCATGTTTTCTCCCTCTCATTACATGATTCGCGAGAAAACATCTATTACCTAATAAATTTCTATCTCTATTTCATACGTCTCTTCATTGACATAGAAATAGATAGGATACGTTCCCTTGGCGTTTGGATTAAGTGCAGAATAATCTATACTTACTTTCTCATTGGTGAATATATCATTCTGGATATCGAAAATTATTGAAGATATATCAGTATATTCCTGATAGCTTCTATCATGGATACCGGTAAAATAACCATTTTCTTCTATGATGATTTCTTTTGATTCTTCTTCAATTTCACTAGTATCCTCCATATCCTCTTTCTCAATATAAACTTCTTTGACAAAGACCATTTCAATCACTTCCGGCTCTTTGATTTCATATTCAAATTCATAATTGAAACCATTGATCGTAACAGCAATCTTATCATCCGTTGCTTCATATTCATACATATATGGTTTAAAAGAGATTATCTGAAAATATTCATCAAAAACAAAATCATTTATGTCATATAGCACTATTTCTTTTTTCTTTATAATGATTGGATTCTGAACTGAATTAAATGAATATTCCCTAACATTCTCTTGCATATAAGAAAGCCTTCTGAATGCCGATATATCCAGAAGTATCAAAAACGATATTGTTATCAACTTTCTTAGCATAAAAAAATAAGTAGATTTCTCTACCTATTTCTTCGCAATAATTATATGTTATTCCTAGTTGATCTTAAGGATCTTTACATCATATGGCTGATCTACAGCAACACTGCAGACATCGCCTACACGATGATCCATGATTGCTTCAGCAAGAGGCGTAACATTTGAAAGCAAGCCATTGAGTGGATCTGCTTCAACTGAACCGACAATCTTGTAAGTAATCTTGTCCATTGTATCAAGTTCCTGGATCTCAACTGTAGCGCCGATTCTAACTGACTTGATGTTCTTTCTTTCAGAAATGATTTCGGCATTCTTGATCTGGTGTTCAAGTTCCTTGATTCTTGATTCTACCTGAGCCTGATGATCTCTGGCTGCATCGTAATCAGCGTTCTCGGAAAGGTCGCCTTGTGCTCTGGCAGCTTTAAGTTCTTCGATTACTTCGTTTCTTGTTACATGTATAAGAGTGTTTAACTCGTCCTTAAGGTCTTGCAGACCTTCTTCGGTTACATAAAATTTATCTTCCATAATTACCTCCGGCGCTAAAGATTATAGCATTTTTTCATTTAGAATACTATTGATTTTCGTTTTGAGAAGATCGATGGCAACGACATTTGTTTTGCCTTCTGGAATGATCAGATCCGCATACTTCTTTGTTGGTTCAATGAACTGATCATGCATAGGCTTAACAGTTGTAAGATACTGGTTGATTACAGAATCCATAGTCCTATTTCTTTCGACAATATCTCTCTTTAGTCGTCTGATGAATCTGACATCAGATGGTGTATCGACAAAGATCTTTATGTCTTCAAGTTCTCTGATTTCGGGATTATATAATGTGAACAATCCTTCAAGAACGATGACATCAGTTGGACGAATGATCTCAGTCTTATCTGATCTGTTATGTACCGTATAGTCATATGTCGGTTTTTCGATTGTCTTTCTTTCAAGAAGATCTTTTAGGTTCTCAACCATCAGATCAAAATCGAAAGCCAATGGATGATCATAATTTGTCTTGGCTCTGTCTTCCAAAGACAGATTGCTTTGATCCTTGTAATAATCATCTTCCTTCAAAATCGAAACTGAATTGTTTTCCTTGAAAGAATCGATCAGTATCTGTGCGATGGATGTCTTTCCGCTGGCCGTTCCGCCAGCAATGCCGATAAGAATAGGTTTATCTATCTTCATGAAACGCTCCTTTATGAACAAGGCACATAATATCTGTCCATATTGCTCAAATGCTGTTCGTATGTGACCGCAAAGACTGTTCCGCCATTGCAGAGATCAGCACCGAAATAATAGTATCCGTTCTCTTCTGGATTTAATGCAGCATATAGAGATATCTCTCCTGGATTGCATACAGGTCCAGGAGGAAGACCTTCTATCTGATATGTATTATACGGATGTGGTCTGCTTGAGTACTCTTCAAGATCGCCTAGCGTAAAACACTCATCCTTCGTCATATCAAAAGCATAACAGGTCGTCACTGTAGAACCTAAAGTATAGATTCCATGATCGGCGCCATCACGCAGGCGATTATAGAATACACCAGAAATTGCTTCTGTATCGATTAGCGACCCTGATTCCCATTGCAGAATAGATGCCAAGGTAAACAGCTGATGATATGAAAGTGTAGACTCATCAAAATCAGTCTTATATTTCTCAAACATTATCAATGTCTGATCAAGGAATCTTCTGGTTATCTGATCGCAGCTAGAATACTCAAAGAATTCATATGTTTCAGGGAAAAGATATCCTTCAAGAAGAATTTTGACATTGCTGTCTTCGAGTATCTCTTCAGTTAGGAATGGATACTCGCTCATATAGCTTCTGACTACATCAGGATCATTCCAGTAGTCCAATAAGGTCTGTGCTTTGGCATTCACATCATCGGTAGGATTTTCCTTAAGAGTAACGCTTTCAGCAATAGTCTTGGCAAAGCCTCTTGCGAAATCTCCCTCTTCAAGTTTGATCCAAACGGTATCCTGGTGGGCATTCTTCGAATCAGCCAAGAATGCCAACAGTTCATCAAGAGTTATATCATGAACATTTCCGTATTCATCACTCATCTGATGAGGAATCTCATAGTATCCTGCATAGAACATGGATGGGCCCATGATTCTGGTGTATGTATATACAATATCGGAATTCTTTATTATGCCTGTATCAGACAGTTTTACTATAGTCGATTTGCCCCATGCTCCTTCATCTACGACAAAAGGCGTAATCTCGCATCCTGTTGCTCCATTGTCGCAGATATTGCCGTTAATGAAATCATCACTGACTTTAAGCGAATTCTTCACATAGAGGATTGCTCCAACAACTATGCCAATGATAAGAAACAGAATTACAAAAATTGCAATCAGCAGTCTATTCTTTTTCTTCTTCTTCACCATAAGCACCTATAACCTCTTCAATCATCTGCAACTCTTCGTCACTCTCTATCATATAGAGATTGCCTTCATCATCATATCTGAATGAATAGAGCTCATCTTCATTGCTTTCGTCATATACGACAACATATTTATTGTCTTCGGCAGCGAAAGTGAGATAGATCTTCATCAATTTCTCTTTGCCGTCGTCATCTATAATGCTAATTTCATCTTCGCGCATATTAAAGTTTCCTTTCAAATAAATAGCCCCTCAAAAGAGTGAGCTATCTATATAATCACTATAATGTTCGCTATTTGCTTTCCAAATAGTATCTTACAAGTTCCTCAATGATCTCATAACGCTCAACCTGCTGGATGTTGTTACGAGCATTGTTGTGAGATGAGATATAGGCTGGATCATTGGAAATCAGGTAGCCTGAAATCTGATTGACCGGATTGTATCCTCTCTCTTCAAGAGCTTGAGATACTTCTTTCAAAAGGAGCTTAAGGTTTTCCCTTCTTATCTCTTCTGAAGTGAACAACATCGTTGTTGAATTATTAGAAGCCATAAAACACCTCCTTTTGTTATTATACTACCAAACTCTTTAAATTAAGAGCTTTTCTACAGCCGACACAATCGAATCGACGTTTCCTTTGTTTACGCCTCCGCCTTGCGCTAAATCTGGCTTGCCGCCGCCTTTTCCATCAGCCATAGCACATGCTGCAGATATCACTTCACCGCACTTGATGCCACTGGCGATTGCATTATCGCCTGCAGCCGCAGCCATAGAAAGCTTATCTCCATTGTCATTAACAATGAAGACAAACCCACCATCCAGCTTATTCTTGAAGCTGTTTGCATAATCCTTGATGTTTCCTTCATACTTGCTGAGCTTCAAAATCAGATATTTGAACTTACCGTTATCCTTAGCCTTTGATGCCAAAGAATTAGCTTCTTCATTCATCAGCTTATCCTTAAGTTGCTTCAATTCACTATTAAGTGCAGCATTCTCGTTCTTCAAAGCAACAATTCTATCGAATATCAGATCAACATTCTTTAGCTTGAGCTCATCCTTTATAGCGTTCAGCTTATCTTCGTTCTCCTTGAAGCCTTCATATGCCTTCATCTTGGTCATGCATTCGATACGGCGGATGCCTGAACCGATCGATTCTTCGTAGTTTATCTTGAATTCGCAAAGATCGGAAGTATTGCTGGCATGAGTGCCGCCACAGAACTCTTTTGATACATCGCCCATCGATACGACTCTGACAGTATCGCCATATTTCTCATCAAATAAAGCAATAGCGCCAGTTTTCTTTGCTTCATCAATCGTCAATACTTCAGTAGTTATTGGATACTGTCCATTGATGAATTCATTGACAGTCTTCTCTATTTCCTTTAGCTGTTCATCATTTACTTTCTCAAAATGTGAGAAGTCAAAACGAGCATAGTCAGGACATACATATGAACCAGCCTGAGCGACATGGCTGCCAAGAACCTTTCTCAAAGCAGACTGCAATAGATGCAATGAAGAGTGATTGGCTTTAATCTTCAGTCTATTTACAACATTGATTTCCTGCTTAAGATTGAATCCCTCTTTGATTATTCCTTTCTCAATCTTTACATGATGCATGAACTCACCATTAGGAGCTTTCTTTACATCGCTCACAAATGCCTTGATGTCATCATTTAAGATATAGCCAGTATCAGCACACTGGCCGCCTGATTCAGCGTAGAAGCAGGACTTATCAAAAATCACATCGCCGTCCTCATCAAGAGTTTCAACTCTCTTGCCGTCCTTGAAAAGAGCAACAACCTTGCCTTCATCGGAATATTTCTCATAGCCTGTGAATGTGAATGGCTCATTGAAGTTAAGAAGGTCTTCAGACTGATTGTGCATAGATTCTTCGACATCACGTGCATTCCTAGCCATTTCACGCTGCTTCTCCATGCATGAATTGAATCCATCAATATCGCATTTCAATCCGGCTTCCTCAGCTGTCTCAATAGTCATTTCCTTAGGGAAACCATATGTATCATAAAGCTTGAAGATCACTTCCCCCTTCAGAATGCCAGAATCTTTAGCTTTCTCGATCTCAAGAGAAAGAAGCTTTTCGCCGTTTGCCAAAGTCTGAATGAACGATTCCTCTTCCTTGAGTATCAGTTTCTTGACGAAATCTTTTCTTTCAAGAAGATATGGATAATAGTCTTTCATATTTTCACATACGATATCGACTATCTCATAAAGGAATGGCTTCTCGATTCCTAGATTTCTTGCGTAACGCATCGCTCTACGCAGAACTCTTCTAAGTACATATCCACGTCCTTCATTAGAGAATGTAGCACCATCCGCCAGCGCAAATACACATGTACGGATATGGTCAGCAATTACTCTATAGGCCATCTTGTTGTCGGCATACTTGACATCTGTATGCTTCTCTACTTCTTTGATGTATGGAGTGAACAGGTCAGTATCATAGTTTGTCTCACCATTCTGTATCATAGCAACAAGTCTTTCAAGACCCATGCCGGTATCGATGTTCTTTTGCGGGAGTTCCTTGAAATCTCGACGATCAACGCCTTCCTTGGCATCATATTGCGAGAAGACATTGTTCCAGATCTCGATATAGCGGTCATTCTCCATCTCTTCGAAGAACAGCTTTTCACCTATGCCATCTGGATCATATTCAGGTCCTCTATCATAGTAGATTTCGCTATCAGGCCCACATGGTCCTTCGCCTATTTGCCAGTAGTTGTCATAGCTCTTTAGGATATGGCTTGGATCAAGACCGATCTGCTTGGTCCAGATATCATATGACTCTGTATCATCTGGATAGACTGTCACATAGATTCTGTTTGGATCAAAACCTATCCATTTTGGAGATGTCAGGAATTCCCAAGACATCTTCAAAGATTCTTCTTTGAAATAATCGCCTATTGACCAGTTTCCCAGCATTTCAAAGAAGGTATGGTGTCTGGATGTCTTTCCGACATTTTCTATATCGTTTGTTCTGATGCACTTCTGGGCATTGCATATGCGGTTGCATTTAGGTTTCTCGCGTCCATCAAGATATTTCTTCAAAGCCGCTACGCCTGAGTTGATCCAAAGAAGCGTTGGGTCATTCACTGGTACCAAAGAAGCTCCAGGTTCAATCATGTGTCCATGTTCAACCATGAAGTCCAAGAACATCTGTCTTACCTGATTTCCTGTCAATTGTTTCATTTTCAATCCTCCTAAAATAAAAAGGCAGCACACAAGGGCGCATATGCGCGGTACCACCTTATCTTATAGCTCTATATCTTAACGCGATAGCACGTCAGGCATTGCCCTGAAATAACGAAGTAGCCTTCACTTCCTTGATCTGCACCCTTTCACCATTCGAGCACTCTCTACAAGATCTACAGAAGATACTCATCTTCTCTACAATTCTAACATAAATAACCTAATTGAGTAATCTATTTTTCAGCGTCGTATTACGTCTTTTCATCAGGCGATGCAGACCTTCCATGAACAGACTTTCTTCACCGATGATCGTAAGCTTTACCTTGGCTCTTGAGATGGCGGTATAGATCAGATTTCTATTCAGCATATGAATATTGTTTCTGGAAATTATGAAATAGACGATAGGATACTCAGAACCTTGGGCCTTGTGCACGGACATGGCATATGCCAAGGAGATGTCTTCAAGATCTTCATAATTGTAGAATACATAGGTATTCTGGAAATTGACGATAAGCGATTTTTCTTTCAAGTCAACATCTTCAAGAATGCCGATATCGCCATTGTATACATCGTCATTTGGACGATTCTTAAGCTGCAATATCTTGTCGTATTCTCTAAAGACATACTTGCCATATGCTTTCTCTTTCTTGTCAGGATCTGGCGGATTGAAAGCCTTCTGCATCAGCAGATTAAGATTGTCGATACCAAATTCTCCTTTATACATAGGCGAAAGAACCTGTATGTCATCAAGCCCATAGCCATTTTCCATATCCATCTTTATCATCGATATAAGATCGATATTCCTTTCCTTTACATTCAGGAAACTAATGTCATTCTTATATCTTGAGAAATCGACATCGTTGTTGATTATATCGTTAGAAAGCTCAATAATATCGTTTCCTTTTCTTTGGCGATAGTTAGCCGTAAGCCTTGTCACGTTGAAAATATCTGATTCAATAAGGTCCTTCAGCACATAACCAGGCTTGATTGAAGGCAGCTGATTCTCATCGCCAATGATGCATATCTTCCTTACTCTTGAGCAGGCCTTTAGCAGACAGGCGAAGAGATTGGTGTCGACCATCGAGAACTCATCAATTATAATCGCGTCATACAATATCGGATTATCGGCATTGAAGACAAAAGTGTTTGTCTCGAGGTTCCATCGCAGTAAAGAATGGATGGTCTTTGCTTCTACGTTGCATATCTCATTTATTCTCTTGGCAGCTCTGCCTGTAGGAGCGACAATGATCATGTTGCTGTAAGGAAAACTGTCCTTGAATATTCTTGACATCGATTTGACGATTGTCGTCTTGCCGGTACCAGGTCCGCCTACGATAATCGAGATATCATTTCTGAAGAAAGAGCTGATCGCGTTCTTTTGGTTCTTATCATATTCAATGCATAGATCTTTTTGGCAATTCTCTATGCCTTCTTCTATAAGCTCATCATCAAGAATCAGGCCTTTCTTGAAGCTCTTAAGATAATTTGCGATATACAGCTCATCATTATAGTCTTCAAAAAGATATAGGCGATCATCTTCCTGATATATGTAGTTATGTTCGATGGCCAATGAAAGAACTACTTCAAAATTCTTCATATACCCATATTTGGATATGATATTCAGAAGTTCATCATAGCGTATGAACATATCGCCAGTATTGAATGTATATTCCTTAAGAAGATGTATCAGAAATGCTTCGCAATACTTGCTTTCTCTATCTTCAAAATCAATCTTAGACGCAAAACCGCTTACCTTATCGAAAGACATGCCATAGACATCATTGTAGTAGCTGAAAGGATTATCATTGCCTTTTTCGATTGTCGCAAGCTTAAATGTATTGAAGATCTTCTGTGCTTCCTGATTCGTGAAGCCATGCGATACAAGATAGAATAATATCTCATTCTCTGGATCGCTTAGACTTGCGAAACCCATCTCAATCGCAAGTATCTGCTTATCATTTAGACTGATGTCTGAAGCTCTGCTTGGATCTTCCTTCAGCACAAGCAATGTCTCATCGCCAAAATGGTCATAGATCTTCTCGGCCGCTTTCTTGCCGATTCCTTTGAATGTCTTGCCGCTAAGAAAAGATATTATCTCTTCCTTTCTGGTAGAAAGATACTTCTCTATCGTCAGCATATTGAACTGAAAGCCATAGCGAGGATGATCGACATAGTTTCCGGTCAGCACATATTTCTGGTTCTTTTCATAGTCAAAGCTCGGACCGGTAACAGTTATGGTTCCGTCATCGGTCTTGAACTTGCTGACCATGTATTTATCTGATTTGAACAATGTATGGGCAAAATACCCTTCAATCATTTCTAATGCATCATTTTCCATTATTGACTCTATTGCTGAGCCATTCAGAAACATCTTCACCATTTCTGAATGTCTTTTCGATTGTTCCACCGCCCAAAAGCTTCCCGTCTTTGTATAGAACTGCCTGTTGTCCTGGAGTAACGGCCTTTATTCCATGCGGATACTTCAATGTGAGCGTACCGTCTACGTTCTTCAAAAGATGAACTTCCTGATCAGGCTGACGATATCTGAACTTGCATTGGATATCTACGTCATCATCAATTTCATCTATCCAATTTATATCATCGATCAATGCTTCATCAGAAATCAGGTAATCTTCATTCTTTACGGATGTAAGATAAAGGATATTGTTCTTGACATCCTTGCCGACACAATAATATGGCCCTCTGTTTCCACCTACACCGAAGCCTTTTCTTTGTCCGATTGTATAGTAGTAAACACCTTCATGCGTTCCGATCTCTTCCAGAGTATCAATGTCGATGATCTTTCCTTCTTTCATCGGAATGTAATTCTTCAGAAACTGCCTGAAGTCTCTTTCGCCGATGAAGCAGATACCAGTAGAATCCTTCTTATCCGCAACCTTGAGATTGAGATCATGAGCTATCTGCCTGACTTCTTTCTTATCGATTTCGCCTAAAGGAAACAAAGAATAATCTAACGCAGATCTATCGACTTGAGCCAAAAAATAAGACTGATCCTTCGACAGATCAAACGCCTTATAGTATGAATATCTATCGTCTTCATAAACAGATCTGAAATAATGCCCAGTAGCGATCTTCGCAAAACCATGCTCTTTGGCAAATTTAAGGAAATAGTCGAACTTTATGTATTTATTGCAAAGAATATCAGGGTTAGGAGTTCTTCCCTTTTCATATTCATCGATGAAATTCTTGAACACATAGTTCCAATATTCTTCAATATAGTCACTTCTTAAAAGCTCAAGATCCAATTGTCTTGCGACCGCTAGAGCATCATTGTAGTCGGATTCTTGTGGGCATATATCGTTATTAAGCGTATTGTTGCCTAAAGTATCGTTGTTTAACGCTGAATCCCAATTGCGCATGAAACAGCAAGTTACATCATATCCCTGCTTCTTAAGCAGATAGGCAGCAACGGCACTATCTACGCCTCCAGAAAGACCTAAAAGAACCTTCATGTCTATTCCTCACGAAGCAGTCCGCAAGTCTCATAATGCGGGCAGCTCTTTTCGCATCTGGCAATCTCTTTGACTTTCCTGAACAGTTCTATCTCTTCGGGGTCATATCCGATAAGCATATTCTTATCATCAAGAATAATCGGTCTTCTTAGGATCGATGGATTATTCACGACAAAATGGCAAAGATCATCGACCGTCATATCATCAATATTGAGATTATTGTCTTTCATAAGCTTTGAACGTCTGGAAATTATATCATCTGTTCCTAATTCAGTGCGCGAAATCAGATACTTTATCTCTTTCTTGTTCAACAAGGTAGTAAAAATATTCTTCTCGATATACTTGAGATTATTCTCTTTCATGTAGTTCTTGGCTTTGCGGCATGAAGCGCAGCCAGGTGCCGTATATATTACTATCACGTTTCAATTATACAATGATTTGCCAAGCTTTCCTTAACTTGGTTTGCGTAATGTTCATAAATGCATTAATATAAAAACGGAAATAGTAGTCATAGACATGTGCTTATAGAGAGATTGCGTTCGGTGCAAGCAATCAGACATCCTATGATGAATTGGGACCAACTGTTTAGGTGGCATCAGTCATCTACGTGCTTTCGCGTTAAGAAATCAAGTTATAAACAAAGGTGGTACCGCGCATATGCGCCCTTTAGCCATCTTTTTTATTTTTAGGGGGATTTTATATGCAAAGAATGTTATCAGGCATAAAGCCTACAGGACAGCTACATCTAGGAAACTATATTGGAGCCTTAAGGAATTTCGTCAACAATCAGAACGACTATGAGATGGTGGTCTTCATCGCCAATCTGCATTGCATCACTGAATATCAGGATCCAGAGACACTGAAGAAGAATCTTACCGATGCTGTTGCATTGTATCTTGCTTGTGGACTTGATCCTGACAAATCGACAATCTTCTTGCAGACTGATGTCAAGGCACATGCTGAACTTGGATATATCATGGCCTGCAATACTCATCTTGGCGAACTGAATAGAATGACTCAATTCAAAGACAAGACACTCAAGGGAGAAAAGAATCTAAGTGCCGGTCTTTATACCTATCCATGTCTTATGGCTGCCGATATTCTGCTCTACAATGCCAACTATGTTCCTGTTGGCGAAGACCAGAAGCAGCATGTTGAACTCACCAGAGATATCGCAATCCGTTTCAACAACAAATATGGAGATACCTTCACTGTTCCTGAACCTTTAATACAGAAGGTCGGAGCCAGAATCATGTCTCTATCCGATCCTACAAAGAAGATGTCCAAGTCTGATGAAATCAACAAGGGATGCATATACCTGCTTGATGACCTCAATGTCGCCAGAAAGAAAGTCATGTCAGCCGTAACAGATTCGCTTGGCGAAATCAAGCTTGATAAGGCAAATCAGCCAGGTCTATACAATCTGATTGAAATAGCTTCTGCCCTAACTTATCGTCCGATGGAAGAGATAGCCAACGAGTTTGCTGGACAGGGATATGGAAAGCTAAAAGGATATGTCGCTGATGTCGTCTGTGCTGAACTTGAAAAGATTCAGAAGAGATACAATGAAATAATCTCTTCGCATATGCTTGAGGAAGTTCTATCCAAAGGCGCAATTAAAGCTTCAGCTATTGCCGATAAGACACTGGCTGATGTTGAAAAGAAAATTGGTCTTGAAATTAAATACTAGGATTGATTCCTAGTATTTTCATTCTTCTTCGTTGTTTATATAATCCTTCAGCAATGCCGATATGGATTTATCGTCTTTTTCTTCAGCCGAATTAGGCGCAAAAGCCCATACAAAAATCCTCAATCCGTAATATGTCATGATTGCAATAGATATTATCTGCAGATAGTCATTCAGATTCTTCAGCATTGTCTTCTCTTAACTTATTATACAATCTAAGGGCAGTATTGTGATTAATAACGCTTTCTAGTTCCTCAAGGGATTGATTTCTGATATTGGAAATCGTCCTGAATTTCTTGAGCAGCTTATTGCGACTTTTTGGTCCTAGACCCTCTATGTCATCAAGCACCGATTTATATACAGCTTTAGAACGGAGTTTCTTATGATAGGTTATGGCGAAACGATGGACTTCATCCTGCATATTGGCCAAAAAGAAGAATAGATTGGAATCTTTCTTGATTTCAATGATCTCATATGAAGAATTCATCATATAGGAAGTATTATGATGGTCATCCTTGCCTAGTCCGACAATCGTTATGTTCATATTCAGGGAATCGATTATCTCTTTAGCTGCATCTATCTGAATCTGTCCACCATCCACAATTATGAGGTCAGGCCTTTCAAGCTGATCCTTCAATACTCTGAAATATCTTCTATAGAGCATCTCCTTCATAGATGATAGATCATCAGCTCCTTCTTCCAGCTTATATAGACGATAGTCTTTCTTCGATGGCTTGAAATCCTTGTATACAACCATGGCACCGACCGTATTTTCCCCACCTGTATGAGAATTATCGAAAAGCTCTATTCGGCTTATGTCAAAGCCAAAGATCCTTCTGAATTCATTCTGAAGCTCATCATTATAGCTTTCTTTTCTGGTGATGATCGATCTGTTCTGATTTAGATATTCGATGCAATTGGTCTTGGCCTGCTTAAGCAGCTGATACTTGTATCCTCTTGCGACGGTTGTGGCATTATACAGGCCATCAAAATATACCAGAAGTTCCTTAGGAAGAAAGAGCTTCTTTGGCGTTTCATTCATTTCATAGAAATTATAGATATAGCTTGAGACAAAGTTTTCTGGATCGCCTACCAGATAGTCAATGAATCGATCGGATGATAGGAGCCTTCCATTCTTGATGAAAAGCCCGGTGATGGCGATATAGCCATCTTTGGCTTCATAGTTGAAGACATCAAAAGATTCTCTGCTTTGTTTCTGCACATCCTGGCGAAGGATGCTTGTCTTGATGTCGCTTATCAGGTCTCGATATCTTGAAGCTGCCTCAAAATCAAGATTATCGCTTGCTTCTTTCATCTGCTTATCTAGCTTTTTGAGGATATTTCCAGCATCGCCATTCAGGAAATCGCTTATTTCTTTCTTGATGTCTTCGTTTTCCTTTGCATCAATCTCATATACACAATATCCTGGACACTGCTTTAGATGATAGTAAAGACAAAGCTCTTTCTGTCTATTTCTGCATTTTCTGGTCGGATAAAGCTCATTGATCATATCCAACATATTTCTGGCTGCAGTTACATCAGTATAGGGGCCAAAAAGTTTTCCTTTATATTTATGCTTTTTCTTAAGACGTACGACCGAAACATATGGTTCAGGGCAGTCATCGATAAGTATATATGGATATGATTTGTCATCCTTGAAGACGATATTATATTTGGGATCGTATTCCTTGATCAGATTGTATTCGAGTATTAGAGCTTCCTTTTCAGATTTGGTGACTATATAGTCAAAATCTCTGATATCCGATACAAGCTTTGTTGTCTTATAGTCATGAGCACCACGAAAATAGGAATTGACGCGATTGAAAAGATTGATGGCCTTGCCTACATAGATGACGGTTCCATCCTTATCTTTGTGCAGATACACTCCAGGCTTCTTTGGCAATGTCAGAAGTTTCTCTTTGATGCTCATCAGTTGAACTCCACAATCGTTACTGCCGAACCGCCATCATAGTAGTCGCCATCTCTGAATGACTTGATATACGAAAGTTTCTTGAGCTTCTCGCGTATGGCGTTTCTTAGCGCTCCTGTTCCGATGCCGTGGATGATCTTGACGCTTGACATTGATGCGGCATTTGCTCTATCGAGGTAGCTTTCTGCCATGATCAGAGCTTCTTCAACTCTTTCGCCCACAAGATTAAGTTCCATCGGAACTCTTTCATAACGTTTCTTTGGCGTATAGGTCTTCTTCTGTTCGACCTTTGGCATATATGTAAGATCCTCGAGATTGGCTTTTATGGTTATTCCTCTCATATTGACGGAAACCTTATTCCCTCTGATTTCCATGACTTTGCCGATCTGCTCATTATCCTTGATGCGGACATTGTCCCCAACCGCAATCTCTTTCTTCTCGACAGCTGGTTCAGGTTCATCCTTAAGCTCTTCTATCTGTCTAACTACATGGCTATCTTTCTTATCTTTTATGGAATCAAGCTTCTCCTGAGCTTTCTCCTTCATCTCATCAAGATAGTCATTGAGGTCTTTGATGTATTTATTCCTTAATTCATCTTTTTCTTTAATAAACTCATCAAGCTTCCTATCATATTCTTCCTTGGCCTTTGTCAGACTTTCTTCTTTCTCTATGACAAGAGCTTTTTCATGTTCGGTCTCCTCTATCTGCTTAGATAGCTTTTCCATAAGTTCATCCTTATCATTCTGATTCTTCTTCAGGAAAAATCTCGCCTTATCGATGATTGACTGATCATCGAAATATCTTGATGCAATCTCGATAGCATTGGATGCACCGACAGAATCCTCAAGATAATGGTAGGTAGGCTTAAGCGTTTCCATATCAAAGCCAACCGAAGAAAGCATTATCTTCTCGTCATCATATGAATAGTTCTTTATGTCATCGAAATGTGTTGTGATGATGAAGACGGAATTAAGCTCTTTTATCTTCTCCATGATAGACAAGGATATGGCCTGAGCTTCCTTTGGATCTGTTCCGCTTATCAGCTCATCTATAAGTATCAGCGATGAAGCTGTTGCTCTGTTCAGTATGTTGTTGATGTTTGTGATATGGGCTGAGAAGGTTGACAAAGAATCGCTGATCGATTGATTGTCGTCGATATCAACGAATATATTGTCATAGAAAGGTATTGTGGCCTTTTCACAGATGATCGGTATGCCAAGATAGCTCATCACAATCGACAAACCGATTGTCTTCAATGATACAGTCTTTCCGCCAGTATTCGATCCGGAAATCACTATTCCCTGATATGGCGAATATAGTCTATATGAATTGCAGACAACCTTCTGCTGATCGATCAATGGATGGCATACATCAGTGAAATCAAAGTATTTCTCTTTGCTGAATTCTGGTATTATGCCATCATATTTCATGCCATAGTTTGCTTTCGCAAAGATGACATTCAGTCTCATCAATGAATCGAAATTGTAGCGATATGCTTCGCTTGTCGAAGATACAAGATAGCTCAATTCACGAAGTAGTCTATCTATCTCATCAGCTCTATCTCCAATCAATTCGATCTTCTTGTTGTTTAGTTCAACAAAGATGGCAGGCTCAACATATGTCGCAAGTCCCGAAGAACTTGTGCCGTATTGATAGCCCTGAAACTTATTCTTATCGGAATTCTTGAATAGGAATGTCAAACGATCATTTCGCACATAGACAGTAGGTTCTTGTAAAGAACCGGAATGCTTATCGATAAATGAATAGGCCTTGCTGTAGAGCTCTTTTTCAAGACGGTCAAGTTCTGCATTGATTCTTTTCAATTCAGGAGTAGCATCATCCTTGACCATACCTGCATTATCGATGCAATCATTAACTTTATCGAAGACCGAATCATAAACTGTTATGGAATCGGTATAGTCTCTGATCAAAAGTTCCTGATTGAATTTTTCGAAAAGCTTCTTGATCCTGCGGCAATGATTGTGGAATACAAGCACATTCCTTAGCTCTATTCCTTCAAGGCAGATGTTCTTATCAGCCTTATCTAGCAACTCATTTACGTTATATATGCCATCAAATGTAACCACATTGCCTTCTTTAAGAAGATTCAAAGCTTCCTTTGTTTCATATGCCTTATTCTCGATCTCGAGAGGATTGAAGCTAACTTCTTCAGACATAATAAAATCTTGCGATTCCTTGATGCTCGCAAGATTGCAGATTTCCTTCTTGATTATATGCAGATCTAAAGAACTATAGTCATTCATCCTACTTCTTCTCTTCTTCGGCCTTTTCGCTGACGATCTTGTTTTCAATCAGCCATTGTTCGAATTCATCACGTGACTTATCTATATCATAGTCCTCAAAATTCTTTTTCATCTTATCAAAATCAGCATTATCAGAAATGAAAGTCAAGGCCTTCTTAGTATATCTATCAGTTAATTTCAGAATCGTTTTCTCTCTAACTTCATTTCCGTTCTTGAAGATTGGTAAAGTAAAGAATAGAGATATTCCAAAAGTAATCAATGTCGCATTGATTATTCCATATAATCCGCCAAATACCTTATTTATCTTTCCGATTACCGGAATCTTATTCAAAGACTTCACTATTAAAGAAATCAAAAGATATAGAACCTTCAAAACCAGGAATACAATCACAAAATAAGCAATCATATTCAGAATCGGATCAAGATTCAAGAACTTACTTATGGCATTTGCATCATTGTATATCTTCTCAAGTCTTATTATTGGATAATGATCAGCAAGGATTGGTGAAATGAACCACGCCGCAAGCAATGCAAAGACTGTATAGACCAGCGAAACAAGCTCATATACAAAGCCTTTTGTGTATCCGATAATGATCATTACAAGATATATCAGCAATATGCCTAAAGTTATAAATATGAAGTAATTCTGAGGTATTGTCATACTAATAATATTAATTAATGCACTTAAAATATTCAACTAAATGGTAAAATCATTATATGGGTAATTTTTCGGTAAAGCTCGATGATGAGAAGATAGCCAAACTAAAAAATACTTTTAGAGATGATATCAGAAACAACCCAAACGAATATATCGACACCTTCATTCAGAGAGATGATCTGACCATCTCTATCTACAAATCAAAGAAGGTTGTTTTTCAGGGGGAAGATGCCTTTTTCTATGCTGAACCGTTTCTGATAAAGAAGCATATTAGGCAAGCAGGATCTGATGAAGTCGGAACTGGCGACGTATTTGGTCCGGTAGTTGTATGTGCTGCCATCGTTGAAGAAGATGATTATGATTATATCGAAAAGATGAATATAACCGATTCCAAACAATTGACGGATGACTATATCAGAAAGATATCCCCAGAGCTCATGAATCGTTTCAAGCATTCCCTGCTCATACTCGACAATGTCACCTACAATAAGGTTCACGAGAAAGATAATCTCAATTCCATCAAAGCCAAAATGCACAATAAGGCTTTTCTGAATATGATCTCAAAAGGATATGATGTCCCGAAAGCCTCATATATAGATCAATTCACGCCAGAAGATAGATATTATGCCTATCTTGCCAATGAACCGGAAATATATCATAGTCTGATATTCGAGACAGAAGCTGAATCAAAATACCCGGCTGTGGCCGTAGGCTCAATAATATCAAGATATGCTTTCCTAGATTATATGGACAAACTGAACAAGAAATACGGTATCTCATTCCAGAAAGGCTCAACCTTGACCAATGAGATTGACGCAAACATAAACGAATTCATTGCCAAGTTTGGCAAAGAGAGACTGAAAGAAGTCGGAAAGCTTCATTTCAAAAATTTCGATAGATACAGATGAAAGGATGAATATATATGAAACTAAAGAATGCTTATTTCTATACGCTTAGAGAAGATGTCAGAGATGAAGACTCTGATTCAGGTAATCTGCTGGTAAAGGCAGGCTATATCAAGAAGACATCTGCAGGTGTCTATATGATGCTTCCATTGGGCTTGAGAGTCCAGAACAAGATTGAAGGCATCATCAGAAAGCACATGAACGAAACAGGTGCACAAGAAGTCAAGATGCCAGCTTTGATTGCCTCTGAATACTATGAGGATTCAGGAAGAATGAAGGGCTTTGGTCCTTCGATCTTCAAACTGAAAGACCGCAATGATAAATCCATGGTTCTTGGGCCTACTCATGAAGAGCTTTTTGCCTATGCTGCAAAATCAATGATCAGATCATATAAGAACATGCCATTCAATCTATATCAGTTCCAGACCAAGTTCCGAGATGAGCCACGTGCTAGATTCGGTCTTGTACGTGTAAAGGAATTCGTCATGAAAGATGCCTATTCATTTGACGCGAACGAAGAAGGATTAGATAAATCTTATAAGCTGATGTTCGATGCATATAAGAAATCATTTGATGAGATGGGCATCGACTATCGCATAGTCAGAGCCGATACCGGAATCATGGGAGGCCTTCTTTCAGAAGAATTCCAAGCCATCGCTCCTCTAGGAGAAGATAGCCTTCTCTATTGCGATTGCGGATATTCATCAAATATCGAAGTTGCAGAAACGATAAGATCAGACAAGAAAGAAGATGAACAGCATCTGGGCAAAGAACTTGTTGAAACGCCAAATTGCAAAGCCATCGAAGATGTATGCAAACTATTGAACACGCCACTAAACAAGACCGTAAAGGCTTTGATCATGAATGTGGATGGAGAACTTGTCATCTTCTTCATTAATGGAGAACGAGAGCTGAATGAAACCAAGGTTCAGAAGCTTCTGGGTGCACAAGAGATCAGCTTTGCTGATGACGATCTTATCAGCAGAAGCAATGCAGTACCTGGCTATTGTGGACCTATCGATCTAGACTGCAAGGTCATCATCGACAAGGAAGTTCTTGAAATGACAAACTTCATCTGTGGTGCCAACAAAGCAGGTTATCATTACAAGAACGCCAATACAGAAGACATCAAATATGATATGGTTGCCGATATCGTCAATGTAAAAGAAGGTGACCTTTGTCCTGTATGTGGCAAGCCTCTAAACTTCACCAAAGGCATTGAAATCGGCAATACTTTCAAGCTAGGTACCAAATATGCCAAAGCTATGGACCTGCAGTTTGCTGATGAAAACAATATGCTTCAGAATGTCTGGATGGGTTCATATGGCATCGGCATTGGACGTACGATGGCTGCTATCGTTGAACAGAATCATGATGAAAAAGGCATTATCTGGCCTGAAAATATCGCTCCATATAAGGCAATCATCCTTATCATGTCCTCAAAAGACGAAACTCAATGCAAGGTTGCCAATGGCATCTATGAAAAGCTTAACGCTGAAGGTATTGAATGCATGCTTGATGACCGTGACGAAAGGCCTGGCGTCAAGTTCAATGATTCAGAACTGATTGGCATACCTTATCGCATTACGGTCGGCAAGAAAGCTCAGGATGGCATCGTTGAATTCAAAAAGCGCAATGAAGACGAAGTCAAAGAAGTCGCAATTGACGATCTGCTGAAATTGCTGAAATAACTTATTTGCGAAACAAAAGATCGTTGCCAATATAGACAACGATCTTTTTCTTTTATTTGTACTTTGCAACTTCAGCATTTATGCCTTCTATGAAATCATCGACAGACATTGATACGTTTCCTTCTTTACCGTAGCGTCTGACATTAACGCAGTTTGATTCGATCTCTCCGTCACCTACGACAATCTGAACAGGAATCTTCTTCATCTGAGCTTCTCTGATGCGATAGCCAAGTTTTTCGTTCCTGAAATCAACCTTTACTCTGAATCCTGCTTCGGCGATCTTCTCTCTAACCTTATAGGCATATTCAGAATGGATATCGGAATTTACTGGAATGATGACGATCTGCTCAGGAGCTAGCCATAATGGGAAGGCACCCTTTGTTTCTTCGATGATGAAGGCCGTGAATCTATCGAATGTACCGAATATCGCTCTGTGAAGTACAACAGGAATCTGCTTTTCGCCATTTGAATCGATATAGCTCAATTCAAATCTTCTTGGCAGCAGGAAGTCAAGCTGACAGGTTGATAGCGTAACTTCAGGACCAATGGCAGGCTTTACTTCAACATCAAGTTTAGGGCCGTAGAAGGCAGCCTCACCAATAGCTTCATAATATTCAACACCGAGTTCATTCAGAACTTCTCTGAGCTTCGATTCTGCCTCATCCCACATCTGATCATCATCGAAGTATTTCTCTTTATCTTCCTTGTCTCTCAATGATAATCTGAATGAATAGTTCTCAATTCCGAAATCCTTGTAGACATCAAGAATCAGAGAAACGACCTTTTTGAATTCTTCACCGATCTGATCCGGCCTTACAAACAAGTGAGCGTCATTCTGGCACATGCAGCGAACTCTTTCAAGTCCTTTTACGGCACCAGATGCTTCATATCGAAAATCTGTCGCAAATTCGCCGATTCTAATAGGCAGATCTCGGTATGAATGAAGCGAATTCTTATATATAAGCATATGATGAGGGCAGTTCATTGGCCTAAGAACGAATTCCTCATTATCGACTTTCATCATTGGGAACATGTTTTCCTTATAGTGGTCCCAGTGTCCAGAAGTCTTGTATAGATCAACAGTGCCTACACATGGTGTATAGACATGCTGATATCCAAGTGCCTGTTCCTTCTTGTAGATATAGTTTTCAAGATTCTTACGGATGATTGCGCCGTTAGGAAGCCACATTGGCATGCCTGCACCGACAAGCTCATGTGTCATGAAGATTGCTTGATCCTTACCAATCTTACGATGGTCACGCTGCTTTGCTTCTTCAAGTTCCTGCAGATACTGATCTAGATCTTCTTGAGTATCGAAACATACACCATAGATTCTCTGGAGCATCTTGTTGTCGGCATCGCCTTTCCAATATGCGCCAGAATGCTTGATAAGCTTGAAGTTCTTGAGTTCCTTAACCGATTCAACATGAGGCCCACGACAAAGATCAGTGAAATCTCCCTGACTATAGCAGCTGATTACAGTATCATCTTCGCTTAGATTGTTTGTGATCAAATCAATCTTGTAAGGGTCATCCTTGAACATCTCTAAAGCTTCCTCTTTGGAGATTTCTTTTCTGACAATTCTCTTTCCATCTTTGGAGATCTTCTTCATCTCCTTTTCGATCTTTTCAAGATCTTCATCCTTGATTACTTCATCACCCAGATCCATATCATAGTAGAATCCATCATCGATGACTGGTCCAACCCAAAATTTTGCATCCTTATACAGGTGCGATACAGCTTGTGCAAGAAGATGTGCACAAGAGTGATTCAGAACAGATAAGCGTTCGTCTTCTTTGATTTTGATCATAACAATCCCCCTTCAAATAAAAAGGCGGCACTAAGGGCGCATATGCGCGGTACCACCTTATCTTGTTGCTTAATCTCTTAACGCGAGAAACGTCATCCTATTAAGGAGAAACTCATAAGCGGTAATTCATCCATTGAGCAGCTATTTGCACCAACCATAGCCTCTCTAGATCTCCGATAGATGAATCATGTCTTATTCATCGCTATATGTTAATTATACATACTTTTGCATCCAATGATACAAGAATTATTTGCTTAATGCCTTCTTGACAGCCTTTGCAGCAGCCTTTATATCCTTTTTCAAAGACTTAGTAGCCTGTTCAACCTTGGATTCAATCTTGGTTTTCTTTGCGGCAGGCTTCTTTGCTTCTTCTTTTTTTGGTTCAGCTTTCTTTGCTGGAGCCTTCTTCGCAGGGGCCTTCTTAGCTGTTGGCTTCTTGGCTTCAGCCTTCTTTTCAGCTGGTTTCTTGGCAGCAGCCTTCTTTGATTCAGTCTTCTTGGCAGCAGGCTTCTTCGCAGCAGCAGCCGTCGCGGTCGTCGCCTTCGCAGCAGCGGCAACAGGAGCGGACTGAACGCCGACGTCAATCTTTCCGGGGAGCTTCAGCTTCTGCCCGACGCGGACCACGTTATTCTTGATCGAGGGATTGAG
>CALFPO010000024.1 GCA_937919165.1 uncultured Bacillota bacterium
CATCTAACTGTTTAACGGCGCTATTACTTTCAAGCGTTACAGGGTGAAATGTTACAACACCATATGGCTTATCCAGACAGAAACCAAGCTGTTCAGACAGTTCTTTCTTACTTAGACATTTGACGTTGAGCACATTCTCAACTCCCAATGCGCCAGTGTTAAAGACACGCTTAGGATCTTCTCCTAGCTGTATGATTCTGTTTCTATATTCTTCAGTCGATGCCAGATGCAGATATGACATCTTGCTGATGGAGTGTCTGAATACCTCATCAATGGCTCCTTCTGTCGTCTCGCCGCCTGCAATGTGTATGACAGGGATACGAGAAATGGTTGCAGCAGCAGCTATCTCAAAAGTTTCAAAGCGATCTCCTAAAAGAAGAACTACATCAGGCTTTCTGTCCAAGAAATACTCCGTAAACTTCTTGACTGTCTTTGCCATGATATCGGCTGTATCGTTGTCTGTTGTCTTCATTATTGATATCTTGGCATCGATGGGCAGATTGTCCTTTTTGATTTCCTTGATGGTATGGCCGAAGTTCTTTAGCAAATGCGTACCAGTGACAGCAAGCTTCAGATCAACCCATTCTTCATCATTGAGCTTCAATAACAAAGGACGCATGATTCCATAATCAGCCCTTGTAGTAGTGATGGCACATATCTTAAGTTTTTTGTCAATCTTCAAGTTCATCAATGTTTATCAGATAATCTTCTTCGTAATCGTGCTTTGCAGTCTTTCCAAGCAGCTTGAACCAATCCATAGGATTGATTCCGCTTCCTGGTCTTTTGGTCGTGATGTTCTCTTCAGTGAACACATCGCCAGCTTTTATATTTGTCTTGGCAATGATGCTTTTTCTAGCGATAGCGATATTCTTTTCTTCTGATGCTGAAACAACCTTCTCGCCGTTTCCGATAGCCTTCTCAACATTTCTGATCGAATCTACCATCTGCTTCAATTCGTCAGGTTCTAGACTAGCCTTATGGTCAGGACCTTCCATGTTTCTATCCAAAGTAAAATGCTTTTCAATAACTGTTGCACCCATAGCTACAGCTGCAACAGGAATCTCGATTCCTTTAGTATGATCAGAATACCCAACATTTAGTCCTGTCTCTTTTCTCATGGTCTCCATAGCCTTGAGGTTTACATCCTCATATGGAGCCGGATACTCGGTTGTGCAATGAAGCAAAGTAATCTCGCCTGCGCCATTATCTTTCAGAACCTTAACGGCATCTTTCACTTCCTGCATATTTGACATGCCTGTAGAAAGAATGATCGGATCATGAAGATTTGCGATCTTAATCAAAAGTGGAAGGTTTGTTATCTCTCCTGAAGGTATTTTCCAGGTCTTCATGCCAATGTCATGAAGCAGATCAACACTTTCTAGGTCAAAAGGAGTAGACAGGAATTCTATTCCTTTCTCATCACAATAGTCCTTCAGTTTCTTGAAAGCCTCAAAAGGAAGCATTATCTTCTTAAGCATCTCCAATTGGCTTTCATCTACACCGATATTCTCTTTCTGATATTCAGCCATGTCAGAATACTTTGAGGTTACAAGTTCTGGCTTGCCCGTCTGAAACTTGACAATGTCAACCCTGGCTTCAACAGCCTTGTCGATTAGTCTGTATGCCAGTTCAAGACTTCCGTTATGGTTTTCGCCTGCTTCTGCAATGATCAATGTTTTCATATTATGCCTTCTTCTTTGCACCCATGGTCACAGCTGGGTTACCCACCGTTGTGCCAGGATTTGTAATATTTGTGAATACAGCTGCTCCAACACCAATCTTGGCATTGTCGCATACGCTTACGCCTTGAATGAATGATGAGCCAGTTCCCACTTCAACATAATCGCCAATCCTGCACTTTCCAGAAATGGTTGCGTTAGGGTATATCGTTACATATTTTCCGACTTCAACATCATGATTAACTGCTGAATTGTATAGAACGATAGACTGTTCGCCAAGCTTTGCACCGATACCTATCAATGTATTCGCAAACACCATCGATCCTTCTCCGATAACAGAGGTCTTATGAATGACGGCGCTAGGGTCAATCAAAGTTGCGATATGCGCGTTTGATGGCAATGAGCTGATGATTTTTTCTCTGATAGCTGTGTTAGCCAAAGCACATACAACATATACATCATCATAGTTTGCCACAACATCATCGGTTCCCAATACTGGATAACCCATAAATTCCTTTAAATCAGACTTCTCTGTGAAACCCAAAAGATTCCATTCTGGATTATTCTCGTTTATTCTTTCGATCAGCCAAGTGACATCTTTTCCAAGATCACCGGCACCCATGATTATGATATCTTTCATCTCTTATTCTCCATATAACCTGATACGCATCTTCTCAAGTTCAGACATTTGCCCCATATCAAGCCAATCTTCTTCCTTGATTGTATAGACGCCAATCTTCTTGCCTTTTTCTTTTTCCCTCTTAATGATCTCAGGGAAATCGATTCTGGTATTCTTCTTGATATCTTTGATGATATCTGGTTCTACTACATACATAGCCGTATTTGTAAGGAACGAATACTCAGGTTTCTCTTCAATCGAATCAAAAATAATATCGTTTTTGGTATTTACTATTCCATAAGGAATTGTGACGTTCTTCTTGGCACATATCATTGTGATATCATTCTTGTTTTTCTTATGGAAATCTAAAATGGTTCCATAATCTTCGAGTATCAGACTATCGCAGCTGATGAAGAAGAAGGTATCATTGACCTTATTCTTGAGAAGCGAAAGACCTCCGCCCGTTCCTAAAGGCTCTGTTTCATCTGTCCAAGTGATGTTGTATTTTCTGTCTATTTCCTTGAAGTAAGACTTTATGAGCTGTTTCTTATAGTTGACGATGATATTGAAATTGCTGCAGCCATAATCTTCATATCTCTGCATTATGTGTTCGATTATTGGCAGATCGCCAACTGGAATGAGAGGTTTTGGAAGGATCTTGGTGAAAGGATCCAGTCTTGTTCCCTTGCCTCCAGCATTTATGACAACAACAGCATCAATCTTCTTTATATTCTTTTTATTTACTTTGTTACCGACGTATATATCTTTAATGGTGTTATTTTCGTCAACAATCGGAATAGCAATAAAGTTCTTATCCAGCATCGTAATTGCTTCTTCCGTAGAATGAGCAACTCTTTTTGGTTTCTTATTGCAGGCATCAAATGCAGTATCTTCAACAGTTCCACCCGACATAAGATATCGTCTAACATCGCCATCAGTCAGGGCACCAATGAGCTTGCCTTTCTCAGATACAAAAAGAATTTTTGGCTTGTTCTCGTCAATTCTTTTCATTGATTCTTTTATTTTTGTTTCTTTAGAAACCAACAGTTTTTTGTAGTCCATAATTCATCCCTTGTGCATATAAGAAATGCCGATACTCTGCAAGAAAACTCAAAATACATAATCATGTCCAAGACCATTTTGTGATTCTAATCAAGTCTTGATTTGTTCATTCATATTTTAGCACAATTGGTTTTATCTATATCTTGCTCAACATGAGGTTAACGAATGGCATATAGCTTCTCTTTAGTCTTGGCAATAAAACTGAGGTATCTTCTGTTGCTCAATAATTTGCGTACAACAACGCTTGTTCCTAGAGATAAGAAAAACACAAGCCCATATGATAAAACTGCGTATTTGAACCCTGATACTAAACTACTCGTCATTTCTATCAACGACACAAATAGCGTATGCACCATGAAGATCACATCTGAATACCTACCTATCACTTCCAATGGCCTATATAGCAACTTAGGCATGCAATATTTTACGATCAACATAAACGTTATGCCCAAAAACGCAAAAACAAAGTATCCGCTTAACGTTTCCAATAAGCAAACTGAAATCAATATGACAAAAACCGACGATATCAAAACCAATATCTTTTTTGTTATATCAAGTTCCATATTGAATATCTTTGAATCGCTAAGGCAAAAGCCTACATATGAAGCCAGCAAGCAACATGAAAGCGGAGGATACTCTGCCTTGCTATACGCACAATATCCAGCCAAGATAATGAGTGGTATGTATTTCAAATCGCATTTCTTAGCGATTTTGATGAGTAGCGGAAGTACAAGAATAATGATGTGAGCAGCGCTCATATACCACCAAGTTGCATTGAAGTCTGGAACATGGAATATTTTGCTTAAACCCATCATGCTTATGAAGATGCGGGCCGCAATCGATATGGCATTATACTGTCCCAATCCATATGTAATCAAATACGTATTGATACCGTCTTTGTTAAATAGAATATATAGAATTGACGAAATAATGAAAACAGGAATAAATGTTCCAAGAAGATTTATTTCTCTATCTATTATCGTCTTTCTTATATCGTCGTCGTTTTTCTCCATCGATTTGCTTATTCCATATCCGCTTATTGTGGCAAAAACAAATATGCAAATATAACCATATCTGCACAGAACTTCGCTTATCGGTTGGAATAGAAATACTTGGACGTTAGAATTTCCCAGGACGAATTGATCATAAAAGACATGATGAAATAGAAGCAATATTATTGCTAAGCCTTTGGTAACATTACTATGCTGCTTTGTAAAACCTTTGTTCGTACTTGCCTCATTCATGGTTTCAATCTTTCAATTGATATATTCTATATCCGCCATTATTGTATTTCAACTTTGCCATATCTTCGTTTAGTTCAAAGTCTTTGTTTATTTTATTCGTGATTATAATGTATTCTACATTCTCATTATTCAAGTCGCTAATAACTTCCATATCCCCAGAAATCAATTTGGCAACCAGGTTTCTTCTTCTGTTTCTTTCTGTCTCGTTATCATACTGTCCGTCATTCCAAATGAATCTTTCAGAGAATACACCGAATCCTTCTTCTTTCCTGAAACCATCATATTCAAATTCATCTAAAGCTATATAGCTATTCTGATTCGTATTCTCTTTTAGCCATAAAGCCGCATTGTATTCATCAACGGTAAAGGTATATCTATCATCGCCGAAATGACCCTCTCCATTTCTTACGGCAATACTATTATTTATTTCCGGAACGATCCTTTCTTTATAGCATCTTCTGACATCATCAAAAGATACAAGTGCAAGAACCAGGCACACAACAAGCAAGGCAATTCGATTATTCTTAATGATTCTATCGATAGTATCGATTCCGGCAGCTATCCCAAAAGGAACGGCGCTCATTGCGAAATACATTTGGCTATTTCCATCCTGGTGCGTAAGGACAGTCAATGCAATTCCCCAAACACAGATCATTATCAAAGATATGCTCGTCAATCTTGTTTTTTTATTGAATAAACATATTACCTGTTCTAATGAACATAAAATTAGCAACAAAATAGAAAGCCTATTTGATCTGAATACATATAAAGCAATCGCTACAATTCTTGTTACTGCATTATCTGAAAAACCTTTATTAAGCAAATCTGTAAAAATCGCAATTGCCCACGAGTTCTTGTCAAACGCTCCTCCAAGCCCTAATAGCTCAAGTCCGTTTGTTCTCGCTACACTTGAGAAAACATCCGCAATAAAGAAACAATATACAAAAAGGAAGGAAAACAGCCAACAGAAACCACAAATCAATCCCTTTTTCCATTCTTTCTTTATCAATAGAGCAATTGATACAATACCAAATCCCATCAAAATGACTATTCCATTTGGACCTTTGAAACCAGTTATTAGCATGATCATGATACTGGTAATGATTATGTTTTTGCATGAATAATCATTGCTCTTGACCATATCCATTAGAAGAGATATGCCAAGCATTGACAGTGCATATCCATAATCGAATCCAAATGCACAAAAATAAAGATGGTTTGTAAGGAAAGTGGTTGAACCTTCGCATAGCAGTATTCCCACAATTCCTATGAAAGACAGAAGTTTGTTATCTGTAACTTTTTTTACAAGAACATGTGCTCCTGTTGACAACAATATGCAAGGAACGATGAACGAAAAAGAATATGAGAGAGTATAAACATCAATTCCGGTTATCAGTGATGCCGATGCAATAACAACATTAGAAAAATAATGATAATAGAGTCTGGAACCGACCAATCTGAAAGATTGAACCGGCAAGCCTTTCGTAAACGAAATGCTATTTCCGACCCAAAACAAAAAATCTTTATCATATGTTGTTTTGCCATACATGGTTGGCAAAGGATTCTGATATGTAACGGAAAAGAACGAAATGATCATAGTTGCCGCAAGCAGCAACAAAACAAAATAGCTATCAGCATCACATGTTATTGCTTCTTTTTTCTTTATGACAAAAGCAGAAATAATCGGTGCCAAAATACCAACAATACATGCATAATCGGATAAGTTTAGTGCCATTATTAGAAGGTATTCTAATAACAGGAAAAGAATTCCCCCAACATAGGACCACGCTATTATTGGCATCGTATCTGAATTAGATGTTTTCCTAAGCAGACACAATAATGCTAAACCTGGGACAAATACATCAAAAAGTTGAAAAAGAAAGAAAATAAAAGAGTCTTTCCATAATACATCATGGATAAGCGATGGGAGAAGACACACAATTAGTACTTCTGCTTGCAACAAACAGATTGATGATACCTTTTTATATTTCATATATTTGCATTTACTATGATTATCGTTTATAGCTTTTTAGAAAAAATAATAATATCCCATAGGAATCAAGGCAAAATAGAACAGCCCAAATATCACATGAAGAAAATATGTATATGTGGCAATCGTATACTCCGTCTCGTTGATGCTCTTATTGATCCTCATTTTCTCTAAATATGGTATGCATGTCACAAACACCATATAGGCCATAAGAACCCCCCCCATCCAAAATTTCCATCGTTGGCTCTACGGCCGGTTTCCGTAATAAACAGCAGTTCAGCAAAAGCAACAAAATACATCGCCCATGTTTGTGTCAGCATCTGTTTATCATATTTATCAAATGTATTCCTGTTCCTTATCACCAAATAGGAAACATATATAGGGAAGGCAAAATTCAGAACAAAGTATAAAGGGAGCTTTGGATTAGATAAAAAGAAATTGACTGCATTAGATAAAGAAAATGCAACAGAAGAATCTCCACTACCATCGGTTGGATACAACATTGTCGTCTGATAGATCATTATGGTACATGCCAAAAGAACGCATACGCCAAACATGAAAGCATTTTTAAAACTTTTTGTTTTTGTCCTTATGAAATCCTTGATCAACATGGCTAACATTATTGGAGCAAAGGCAATCACAAAATTTGGCTTTGAATAATTTGTGAATAAAAGAGCCAAACAAAATGCAGCACCTTCTTTAAAACAAAAGCGATCTATGTAGTGACTTTGAATACCAAAATATAAAGCCATCGTTATTAAAGCAAAGAACCTCATTGTAGTGTAAGTTGGATTGTGCCACGGCTGAGTTATAAAAGCACCTTTATAATATAGCGGTGACCAATCTGGTATACATATTTTACATAGGAATAAAGATGATAGCGAATAAATGATGATTTTGCTTCTATCGATTTCTATAGTCATTAAGCTGCAAAACCTTTTTATGAGATATGCACACGTGAATGTTGTACCAACATTCATTGCCGTCATAAAAAGTATGAACAAAACATTGTTGCCAAACAATTTATTCGATAACAATGACACAATATGTATAAGGGAGTATCCTTCTCCCCTCAAAGAATGACGAATGTGGGAAGCGTAATCACTATCGAAAGTCCCGTTGCAATAATTACATAAAAGAAATATTATACACAAAGAAACAATCGCAATTATTGCGTAGATGATTGTTTTTTTCTTTTTAAATGGTTTGATTCTATTTGTTGCCCGCATAAAAACTATTAATCAACAAACATACGGTTTCGATTTCAGATTTGCTAAGTTTGTAATACATAGGTAATCTAAGCAATCTTTCGGATTCTACTGTTGTATATATGTCTTCACCAACAAATCTGCAGGCACTTAATCCTTCGGGAGCGCTGTGTAAAGGAATGTAATGGAAGGCAGTAACAACTCCGTTTTCCCTCAAGAAAGACTGAAGTCTCTGTCTCTCGGCTAAATCCTTAACTTTTATGTAAAACATATGTCCATTGTGGACACAGTTATCAGGAATGGTTGGAAGGTCTATCTTCTCTTCACTCTTTAAAGGCGTCAACAGCTCATAATAGTAGTTAAAACTATTCACCCTGTCATCTCTCATCTCATCCATTATCAACAATTGTGGATAAAGATAGGCTGCCAAAATATCCGATGGCAGATAGCTTGATCCCTTATCTACCCATGTATACTTGTCGACCTGCCCATTCTTGAATTGGGTTCTATTTGTACCCTTTTCTCTTATGATTGCCGCTCTATCCAACAAATCAGGATTGTTTATTGAGATTGCACCACCTTCGCCCATAGAATAGTTCTTTGTTTCATGGAACGAGAAACAGCCTACATCGCCAAAGGTTCCAAGATATTTTCCATTATACGTCGCATTGACTACCTGGGCGGCATCTTCCAGCAAAATCAGATTGTGTTTCCTGGCGATGTCACAGATTCTCTCCATGTCGCATCCAACACCAGCATAATGCACAACCATAATGGCCTTTGTCTTATCTGTTATTGCTGCCTCAATCTTTTCTTCATCAATATTCATCGTATCCGGACGTATATCGACAAACACCGGAATGCCACCAAAAATAACGACTGCATTCGCTGTTGAACTGAATGTATATGATGGCATGATAACTTCATCACCAGGACCAATGTCCGCCAACATGCAAGCCATTTCAAGAGCGGACGATCCGCTAGTTGTTAAATACACTTTTGGTGAACCAAATTTATCCTCCAATATCTTCTGGCACTTGAAAGTGAAAGCATTGTCTCCGCATATTGTATGTGAATTGATTGCTTCGCTAACATATTTTTCTTCGCCATCCACATATGGCGGAATATTAAAAGATATCATAACTGGCTCCTCTATATAGATTAATTCTATACCATTTTAATAGATAAGTCTTTTTTCTTATTATAAAAAGGCCGAACACTCGGCCTTGACTAATGGATGTAATATTCGATACTTATTTATTATCTTTAATGTTTATCGTTTCCCTTATTGCATATTGTGGTGAATCATTGATAGAAATATAGATTCTTCCTATATATTCTCCTATGAGCCCAAGCATAAGCATTATCATACCGCTTGTGAACAACAGTATTGACATCATGGACGAATAACCGACAACGATTCCAGGATTGCTGATTTTTTTTATTATCACTGCTATGCCATATATAAAACCGCAAAAAGAAATGAATGCTCCGCATAGCGAGGCTATCCTTAACGGTTTTACTGAAAATGCCGTAAATCCATTAAGCCATAAAGATACCAACTTGCCAAATGAATAACCAGACTTTCCTATTTCTCTCTCATTGTGAGGCATTTCAACGTTGGCAATATTCCGCGTTACCCTAAGCATCAAGCCATGAACGAATGGGAAAGCATTTTTATATTTCGTTATTTCATCAGCAATTATTCTTTTGAAGCAACAATATGAATTTAATTCTATTCCTTTAGGAAGACCAATCAGCGTTCTGGACATAAACATCGAGAGCCTACTTCCAAGTCTTCGATACAAACTTTCTTTTCTATTGCTGTATTTGGCCGAAACAAGATCATAATCCTCGCTTATCATTTTATCGATCAATTTGAACATTGATGAAGGAGGATTCTGCCCATCATCATCTAGTGTGAGTATATAGTCGCCGCTAACATTATTAAAACCAGCCATCAATGCAGAGTGCTGACCAAAATTCTTCAACAAATTGATTACTTTAATCTTCTTGTTCTTCTTTGCCAAACCTTTCAAAACGGAGATGGTGTTGTCTTTTGATCCATCATTGACACACACTATTTCATAATCATATCTGCCGTCTTTCTTGATTGTTTCGATGGAATCGTTGATTACCTTTTCAACACTTTTCTCCGAATTGTAACATGGTATCACAATGGATATGGTTTTCATGATATGAACCTCGCATATTCTGATATAGCTTCCTCAATACTTATCTTCGGATCATAGCCAACAGCGCTCTTGAGCTTATCGAAAGAAACATCCCAGACAACATCATCGTTATTGTCGTCCTCTCCGTTAAAGACAATCTTTGAATTAGATTGCAAAACTTCTATACATTTCTTTGCGAGATCGCTATTAGAAATCAGGTTATTGCTTGATAGATTGTATACTCCGCATGCATTTCCCTTGATACATTTATAAATTGCTTGGGCTATATCATCAACATGAATATAGGTCTGTTTTCTTGTTCCTTTTCCATAGATGACGATATCTTCTCCCTTTATCGCTTTTGAGACGAAAGTTGGAAAGATGGTTTTTTGATTCATTCCCTTTCCAACTGGTGCAGTTATTCTTAAGCTGACTGTTCTTAATCCAAAATACTGGTGAGCATAATTTGCAAGCAATTCCTGCGATGCTTTAGTAATGTGATAAACCGTTGGAGGGTTCAAAGGATGTTCCTCCGTAACAGGATGCATTATAGGTCTTCCAATAACAGGCAAACTAGATAACTGAACAAAGACGGATACATTATTCTTTTCACAATTGATAAGCAGATTCTCCGCTCCTACAAGATTGTTATTCAATACTTCTTTTGTATATGGTTCATGTCTCATATCTGATGCAAGATGAACAACTGCATCAAATTTGCTTCTTTCTATTATTGTTGATATTTCATCAGATTTAAGATCGCATTTGTAATATTCGCAATAATTGATGTCTGATTCTTTTTCTTTCAAATCCAATCCAAAGACATCCTCTCCAGCTCCAATGAGATATCTGCAAAGGTTCTTTCCTATAAAGCCTTCTGATCCAGTAACTAATATTTTCATACTTTAATCCTCATAAACTATTTTCACCAAATCGTTTATTTTTGCAATATCTTCTAATGCTTCGTTCCTATCTTCATATTCAAAATATATCCAGCCAGCTCGTTCATTCATATTGTCATAAATATAGTCTCCAGGATACTTTGTCATTATTCTCTTAAAGATATGCACATCAAATCGAGGATCAATCATAACTTCCTTGATCCTACCGTTCTTTTCCGACATAATTCCATGATGTCCGACATTGTTTGCCAAAGGTTTATGACAGCATAGCCCATCATAAGACAATCCTAGTTGTGAGCGTACCAGATAGCTGAACCACGGGAATCCGCTTGCTGCTTCAGCTGTAGTATAGTATTGATTGCCAAGATTTCTTCTCATCATCTCTATTACGTATGGTTTGCCATCTCTTACTATGTACTGGAACGTGAACACTCCATCTACTAGATTCATCTTTTCGCACATAGTTTCCGCATACATTGTCAGTTCATCTTTAACGTTGTCATAATGAGTTGACGGAATGATCTCCGTTTGAATCAAATATGGGTTAATAGGGGAATAGGCGTTATTTGCCAAGCAGATCTTCACTTTTTTGTTCTCAATAAAAGCAATAAATGATTCTTGGTCACCAACTATATAGTCTTCGATGACAATTCGCTTTGTTCTTGATTTACTAAAGCTATATTCAATAGCTTCCTTAGCCTCATCCTTGTTATTTGCAACCGATATGCCTTTACCGCCAGTCAGATCTACGGCTTTTACAATTATCGGATATTCAACAGTATCGGCATATTCTAAAGCCTTGTTAATATCATCAAATTTGATTGATTTTGGATTTCTGATATTAAACTTTTCAAACAGTTCTTTTATGGAATCTTTTTGATGCAAGGCAATGGTGTTTTCGAATGTGTCGTGTCCTGGCCAGCCCATCTTCTCTGCAACGTACGATGCTGTTATTGCTCCGAAATCATTTGCACAGTCAATTATTCGATCTATTCCGTTATTCTTGACAAGCTCAAATATTTTTTCGTAATTCGAATAATCTTCTTGTATGTATTCGTCTGAATACTGATGACCTATCAAATCTGGCTGATTGCCTGTTGAAACGACATAGTACCCCATCTCTTTCAATATCTGCATCACAGGTATTTCCGAAATCGATCCATTAAGCACCAACACTTTTTGTTTGTTCATATTAATCGCTTTGCTCCTTTAAACAGTTGCGTTCATGTATTTTATATAGAATTTTGTCATTAACAAAATGAAGAGCAATTCCAAGCAACAGATCAACGATCAATCGAGCTACAATGAGATAAAGTGATCGTGTTCTAACAAAAGGATAAACGGCAAAATCCAAACTATGAGCTATGAGTATTTCTAAAGTAATACTGCCCAATCGTTCAATTGACTTTATTTTAAAGTGTTTGTAAGCCATATATATAATCAACAAGATACAAATAGCTATGCAATTTCCCATAATATAGCTCAGAAATCCGTGCTCATATATTAGATTATAAAGGCTCAAATAATCTCCAGTTAAATAATTTATTATTACAAGGAAAAACATTGCTATACAAACTCCAATTTCGATCTTTTTCCTTTCAAGCAATGTGATGTTTTCTTTCAACAAACTACCCAATTGAAGAGGAAATATGAATGTTAATGCAACGTCCCAAGCAAAAGGAAAAAATAAATCTGTATCAATACAATCATGAAAGACACTAGCAATGTATCCAACAACGCTTAATATCACGCAAACAATTGTTGGCTTATTGAATCTATAACATACATAGTTATAGATGCTCTTGCCAAGGAACAGTACCGGGAGAAACCATATAGCAAAATGGCCAAAATAATCTCTTCCTCTAACAAACAACAATCTTTTAATAAAAAGGCCTGCAGATTTTGCAACGGGATAATTAAGCAATACTTTTTCAAATACACAGTACAAAATGACCGCAAACAGATAGGGGGCATATAATTTTTTAAAATTCTTTTTTAGTTTTTTCTTGTAATCATCAAACGATTCTGTTTTTTTGTTTATAAATCCTGTAATTATTATAAAAAATACTAGAATTATTGAAATGATCATTGACAACAAAATTATACCATATATAATAAAAATAAAAGATCTTCAGAGGTGAAACATGATTGAAGTCTGAACATTCGCTAACCCTTTTGAAAAATCCAACCATTCAATTCTTTTATTCATTTTTTCCCTCGCAAATTATATATTTAAATATTGAAAACAAATGCTCCTATCACAATCATTATCATCCCCAGTAACTGGGTCTTATTTATTCTTTCCTTCAAGAACAGGTAACTTATGATCGGAATGATTGCATAATTCAAGGCTTCAATTATTGAAGATAAGGTTATTGATATTCCTTTTAGCGAGTACGTCGACAATACGGTTCCTATTGCCGATATACCGTACGAAAAAATAACATATATGTTGAGATATTCTTTTAACCCGTTCTCATGCTTTTTACTTGCACTTACTTTTAGCATCAACTGCGAAAATGCAGCAATCAATATGGAAACTATTTTAAGGAGGACGTATTTATTCATTGTTGTACTCTCCCTTAACCATTATTAGTATTCCCACAAGAACTATTGCGGTTCCTATTATATTTGTAGCAGTAACCCTTTCATCAAATATTAAGTAGCTTATCAACATACCCCAAATTATTGATGTTGCTTTATTAACATACGCTATCGATAACGGGACTTTTTTTAGAATTTGTTGCCAGGTTATTGCAAAGATTGCCAAGCTTAGAAAAAGCAAGCCCATAAAGAAAATATACTTAAATGACATAAAGGGCTCATTTGATGCAAGTTTTGAAGGAATTGATCCTAATGCATATATAATTACTATTAGTTGCAGCAAAACATAATACTTTATTCTTTTCATATATAAATAATACCATAATACTTAAAGTTGCTTTGAATTGATATTGATAGTATTTGTTACATATATTATCATTTATATGAGGTATTTTTTATGTATATAAATAAACTGTTACTTTCTAAAACAATTAAAACATATAGAAAATCGTCTAATCTTTCTCAATCTAGCCTTTCCACGATGACAGGCATTAATCGAGCTTTAATATCCAAACTTGAAAATGGAAAATTCATGCCTTCTATTGAGCAATTTGAGTCTCTCCAAAAAGTCCTTGGCTTTTCTTTGGATGAAGTCTCTAACAAAGACGTTACAAACGCGACAACGGTTGATATAACACCCAGAAAAATAGCAGTAGCAGGCACAGGATATGTTGGACTATCTATAGCTATTCTTCTATCTCAGCACAACGATGTTACAGCAATAGATATTCTTCCAGAAAAGGTCGATATGATAAATAACCGTGTATCTCCAATTCAAGATGACTATATTGAAGATTATTTAAAAAACATGACTCTGAACCTTCATGCCACGCTAGATCCGAAAGAAGCGTATAAAGATGCTGAATATGTTGTAATAGCTGCACCAACCAATTATGATCCTCAAAAAAACTATTTCGATACTTCTGCTGTCGAAACTGTTATTGATCTGATAACGGAATATAATCCTGAAGCATACATCATAATCAAATCAACTGTTCCGGTAGGTTACACAGAAAAAATCAGAAAAGAAAAACATAATAACAGAATCATGTTTTCGCCAGAATTTCTAAGAGAATCAAAGGCGCTATATGACAATCTTTATCCTTCGCGCATTATTGTCGGAACAGATCTTAACAACGATGAAATGGTAGATAAAGCAAATGATTTTTCACTGTTGTTAAAACATGGTGCAATAAAAGAAAACGTTCAGACTTTAATTATGGGATCTACTGAAGCCGAGGCAGTAAAATTATTTGCGAATACCTATCTTGCATTAAGGGTTTCATATTTTAACGAACTTGACACATACGCTGAAGCAAAAGGTCTTGATACAAAATCTATCATTGATGGTGTTTGCCTTGATCCTAGAATCGGATCTCATTATAACAACCCTTCTTTTGGATACGGCGGCTATTGTCTTCCGAAAGATACAAAACAGCTATTAGCAAACTTTGAAGACGTACCGGAAAATCTCATTGAGGCTATAGTTGAATCCAATAGGACAAGAAAAGATTTTATCGCGGATAGAGTTTTGGAAAAGGCAAAATACTATGGCAATTCTGCTCAATATGATTCAAGAAAAGAGCGCAATGTAGTAATCGGTATATATCGTTTAACCATGAAGTCGAATTCTGACAACTTCAGACAATCATCCATTCAAGGCGTAATGAAAAGGATAAAGGCAAAGGGTGCGGAAGTAATAGTATATGAGCCAACACTAAAGGATGGCGATACGTTCTTTGGATCCAAAATAGTTAACAACCTATCCAAATTCAAAAAAGAATCATATGTTGTCATCGCCAACAGATATGATTCTTCTTTAGATGATATAAAGGATAAAGTGTACACCAGGGATATTTACAAAAGGGATTGAAGTAATTATTTGCGTAAATATATTTTGTTGTTTTCGTATTCTTCCACCAATTCAAACATGCTGATGATTTCAAGATCATCAATAGCTGGGTCATACATATCATATCCAGCTATAATAATCTCTGGAATCTTTTCGCTATTTACAGAATAGTAATAATTGCTAACATAGTTATATTTGCTTTGATGCATGCTATTCCATGATGATGTCGAACAATTGGAATACTCTTCCGCCGCCAAATAAATCCATGTGGGGTGACACAGAAACAAAACTTTTCTTTCTGGATAATTATTTCTTATGTGTTCAAGCAAATCTAAAGTTTTATCATAGGCGTCTTTTTCTCTCCCCTCTTCAATTATGCCTTTGCAAGGGCCACTTTCTATAATGGTATCTTGCATATACAAAGGGTCAGGAAAACAGCTCGTATATCTTAAATAAACCTCGGTTCCTGTTTGGAATACCATTAACGCAACAAATGCAAAAGATATCATTGAGGACATTATCCTTTTGTGATTATCTTTCTTGATAATTTCTTCAAAAACGCAACAAACGATTACAATACACGATACAAGGCACACAACTGACGATGAGCAGATTGCACCTGAACCAACGTTAGATGTTGCGTGAACATAAATTGTGTACATAAAAGCAGGTGCACTATATAAAAACATAATCCTTTTTGTGTCTTTTCTTTCAGAAAGTGTGCCACACAACAAACCTACAGTATTCAAAGGAAACATAATATAATTAACGTTATTATCCGCTAAATACACAAACAAAAGAAGCATCATTCCATTCAACATATATGAAATGAAATATAAATACCTATTCTTGGTTTTATTTTTGTCAAAAGAACTGATTATAAATATTACTAATAGAACCAAATATAGATATAAGGTATAATTTGTGAATGCAAACGAGTATATAAGATACGTCTTCATAATCTCAAAAAACGTTCTAAATTCATGATTCTCATCCCTAACAAGATAAGGGAGATTTTTCATAAAAGTTTTTACTTCTATTTTCGAAAAAACAAAGAGGATAAAGCAAGCAGCTAGAATTATTATTCCCAAAGTTATATAAAACCAAGATTCTTTATCTACTGGCTCTTTTTGCTTCTTTGCAATATGAAAGGACAAAACCAAAATAGAATAAACAAAATATGTTATAGCATTATATGGATTGCATAAAACGGATCCAGCAAAAAAAACCCCAGCAATAATCAATTCTGTTTTCTTTTTATGCGTTAACAAAAGCGTTAATGAAACAGTAAGGGAAACAATCCCTATGGTGTTATAATACAATGCCATTTCATTAAATGGAGCAAACATCAAAAAAACAAACGAAGCTACTATAGCACCCGTTTTTGATATGTCTCTAAATCTAATGTATAAAAAGACTGATGTTATTATTTGGGCAATTATATAAACATATCTGTAAAAAAGCACTATTCCTTGCGTGCTTTTGAATAATAGCATATATAAATGCATAATCGGATATGTAAGGAATGCGAACGTTTGTGCTATGTGCATTTCATCAAAATATAGAGCGTCTCCTTGCCACATTCTATAACTGATCGTTATATAAAATGATTCATCCTTGTCTGCACTACCATATTTTGCCTTCCAACAAAGAAAAACAAGCCCGATAATCAATAGAAAAACAAACACCACATCATATTTGTCTACTTTCTTCTTGCTTCTTCTCATATAAGTCATATACCTTTTCTCATGTTTGCTGATAAGCGTTTAATTTTCAAATATTTCCAACTAGTAAAAATGTATTTATCAAGATAATTCAACAAAAAGGCGTTTTATTTTATTCGATTAATGTCTTTTCCGTTTGTATCGGACACTATGTAATGCGGTCTTCCTTTAGTCTCCATATATGACTTTCCAATGTATTGGCCCATAACACCGAGGCAAAACAATTGAATTCCGCCGATAAAGATAATGACGCACATCGTTGAAGCCCATCCGGCTACAGGATCTCCAAACAATATTTTTCTGATTACGATAAAAACAAGCATTACAAACGCGATAATAGTCATCAGAAACCCAAACACCGAAGCAATATTCAATGGTGCATTTGAGAAATTGATTATTCCGTCAATTGCGTATTTCACAAGGCCCCAGAACGACCAGGATGTCGTTCCAGCTACTCTTTCAATATTTTCAAAAGGCAACCAATATGTTCTGAATCCGACCCACCCAAATATGCCTTTAGAGAATCTGTTGTATTCGCTCATAGATAGAATTGCATCTACCATGTTTCTTTTCATCAATCTAAAATCTCTTGCACCATCTACAATATCTGCATCAGATATCTTGTTGATGATTTTGTAAAACATTCTGGCAAAAAAAGATCTGATCTTCGATTCTCCCTGTCTTGTGACCCTTCTTGTTGCCACAGAATCGTAATCTTCTTTTTTAAGAATCTCATACATTTTAGGTAACAGTGATGGCGGATCTTGCATATCTGCATCCATCGTTGCAACGTAATCACCTTTTGCGTTTGTAAATCCTGCATACATGGCAGATTCTTTGCCGAAGTTTCTAGAAAAAGACAAATATACGACATGCCTATCCTTCTTTGCCAAATCTTTCATTACAGATAATGTTTTGTCTTTGGAGCCATCATTTACCAGTAACAATTCATACTCCACATCCATTGTCTTTAGAACTTTGCATGCTTCTTTATAAAAAATAGGGAGAGCCTCTTCCTCATTGTAGCAAGGCACAATTAACGATATGAAATCTTTTTTCTTTGTCTTTGCCATTCGTTTTCCTCTTTATTTGATCTTTTCTGCATCTTTTCTGTTTGTCTTTGAAACAATATAGTGTGGCCTATTCTTGCTTTCCATATATGTCTTTCCTACATATTGACCCATCACGCCTATAGAGAACAGCATTATTCCGCCAATGATCAAGATTGCACATATTAACGTTGCCCATCCCTGTACAGGATCACCAAATATCGCATACTTGACAACGATAAACAGCATATAAATAAATGCAACGATAGTCATTATAATACCAAGATACGATGCAAGATCCAACGGAAAACTTGAGAAGTTTACAATGCCGTCAATCGCATACTTTACAAGACCCCAAAACGACCACGATGTTGTTCCAGCAACTCTTTCTACATTCTCATATTCTATCCAATAGGTATCAAACCCTACCCAAGAGAAGATTCCTTTAGAGAAGCGATTGTATTCACTCATAGACAATATGGCGTCTACCATATTTCTTCTCATCAAGCGATAATCACCTGCTCCGTCAACCATTTGAGCATCAGATATTTTGTTGACTATCTTATAGAATTGTCTTGCAAAGAACGTCCTGACCTTTGAATCGCCAGCCCTGGTAACTCTCCTAGCAGCTGCGCAGTCATATTTTCCGGTCTTGATTGCCTCAAGCATTTGCTTAAGCAACACAGGAGGATGCTGAAGATCGGCATCAAGTATTCCAACATAATCGCCTTTTGCATTGCATAGTCCTGCATACATGGCTGATTCCTTGCCAAAGTTTCGAGAGAAAGAAAGGTAGCTTATATGCTTATCTTTTTTGGCTAACCTTTCCATCTCTTCCAATGTCTTGTCTGAAGAACCATCATTAACCAGAATGATTTCATAGTCTTCTTTAAAGTCTTTTGCGACTTTGCTCATTTCTTCGTAGAAAAAAGGCAGCGATTCTTCTTCGTTGTAACAAGGTACTATTATTGATATCAATTCTTTCTTCTTTGTGTTTGCCATTTTATTTACCAATTATTGCTTTGATATTCTCTACAGCATTCTTCTCTATATGTCTATTTGGAGACATATTGAATTCCCTTGAAGAAACCGCGTTCATTTCTTTGCAATACTCCTCTTCTAAAGCTGTTCCTGGATGAAACAAGATCTCTAGGTTTCTGTCATGTTTTTGTGCATATCTTGACATATCATCGTAGATTGCATCTATCCTTTCACGATCCATCTTTCCGCTCATGATAAGACCCCACATATATATTTTATCAAGTTTATGGCATTCGCAATACCTGTCAACTTTTCTTGAATACAACATCAATATTCTGTTCTTTATGATATTGACGACATTGTAGGTATGCCATAGGCCTATATTCTTGATGAAAAGCGCCATAGGTTCTTTTGGATTTCTTATGAATTCCACATCGTATTTCTCTTCTTCTATGACTTCAACCAATGCATCCCAAACCACCGGAATCAAATGTGTATGGACATGCGAATCGATCCTAAGACCTTCTTGTTTGATAACGACCCTCTTTTTCTTCGCAATTTCAAAACACTTGTCTGTCGTCTCTTTAACTTTATCTATCTGTTTTTTTAACACTTTTTTGAGTTCATCTTTTACCTTATTTCTTCTAAAACTATACGAGATAAGAAAAAGATCTTTCCAGCTGTATGCCATATCGCCTTCCACAAGATTTATGTGAACGCTGATTTTTGGCAAGAACGGCATATTCTCTATTTCATCAAAAAACATATCCATAGATGCATCAAAAGCAGGCATATTGGAAATGATCGATATGCTGTCAAGCTTTCCAGCTTTCAGGCACATCAATATGTCTTTAGAAGTGTTTATGCTATAGCCGTAATCATCAGCATGTATATCTGGTCTAAATTTTTTCTCCACCCAAGTCACTCCTATAGAAAGCTATCAGATATATGAAGACTGTTACCGGAACACCATACTTGTTCAGCAAGACGCTAAAGAAGGTTATTCCGATTGTTCCCAAAACCATCAGTTTACAGTTCGAGATAGTAACATCATCGTTTTTGTGAGAATTATAAACTAAACCTACGGTGAATACAAATAAATATATGAGGGCACTTATTCCAAGCATTGCATATGAAACGATTCCGCCTGTTCCGCCATATTCTTGAGCCATTTCAACAGAATAGTGATCTCCACTCCAAAGAATATAAAACTTATGTGTCAATAATCTGATCAAATCAACGGGATGGGTAAACAGATGCTTGTATTGATTCAACAGCACCATTCTTCCGGCCATGGTAGCATTTTCAAAATCATAGGAGTTTTCAAGGCCGACGCTTTTCAGATAGTCTCTAATCGCTTCATTCGGAAAGCCATCAACCTGTTCGCCCAACGAGTCAATATTTGCCCCGTGAATTAAAATGTAGTACGTGTTCATTGTGCTATTTAATTCATTTATGCCGTATTTCTTTTCTATCGACTTTGTTACCAATCCTGACAACGCTATAGATATCACTAACGAACAAGCAATTATTGTTTTCTTTCGGATATTAATATTACTCAGCAATACAGATATTCCCATTATTGCGTAAAGAACGCTACCGATAGGGCTTACAGAATTTGTCAGCATAACAACAGCTACCAGACATATACCAAATATGTATATATTTCTCTTATTGTCTGTCGTAGCCAATTTATTGAAAACAAACAGAAACAACGAAAAATAGAAATACGAGAGAACTTCATGAGTAGGGATGAACGTCAACAGAATTGTTGACGGCATCAAGATATATAGCATCAAAACGATAAAAGCTTTGTCTTTTTCAACAATGTTCTTGAAGGAGAAGAAATTTGCGATTGTTCCAATCAGGAACAAAATAAACATGCCTATATGCAGTGGAATATCTGCAATCTTGAATACAGATAGATGCAGCGCTATGCCAAATAGATGCGAAATCGTTTTTGAACTGATGTGTTCATTATTGATGATTCTGTTTGCTAAATCGTTGTATATGCTTACATCACCGGAACCTTGAGTAGGATCAAAATAGAACAAGCAAGTATATATGACCTTCAGCACAATCATTGTTGTAACAATAATCAAGAGCATAGTTTTTATATCAAATCTTGATACAAACAACAACAGTTTGTTCAATAGTTCGTGCAATCTTTTCTTTAAAATGAAAACAAAAACAGCATAAAGAACAATAACGAATACAAACGCGAAAATTCTCATAGCACCAGTGAAAAAGCTGGTGAATACATATAAAGAAGAAATTGGTGCAAACAAGAAAAACAGTTCTATAAATATAGACATTGTTTTCTTGAACCAATCATAATATGTTCCGTTTTGCATAATGAAAAGATATGGCTACGCCATATCTATATTACTATTATTTAGCACAAAAATCACATGGCAGGCTAGGCGCATAACTACATAGGCCATTGTAAACACGCAATGTGTGCCAAATGCACCTTACTGCTTTTTATGATATGTTTTATACCACTTGGCAAATTCGTTTAGTCCGTCTTTCAAATTTGTGTTTGGTTTAAAACCATAATTTTTTTCCAACTCGCTTGTATCTGCATAAGTAACCGGCACATCGCCTGGTTGCATCTCGACAAGTTCCAAGTGTTCTTCGATATCGAAATCTGCTGACAGTATTTCGTTGTTTATAAGGCATTCGCTCAGTATCTTCACGAAATTCATGAGATTCTCGGGATGGCTGTTTCCGATATTGTACAGATTGTACCTATCAATCGGGCCGTTCTTTATTATTCTGAATATGCCTTCAACAATATCATCGACATATGTGAAGTCCCTTTCACAGTTTCCGTAATTGAATATCTTTATCTTCTCACCTTTCACAAGCTTGTTTGTGAAACTGAAATATGCCATGTCAGGTCTTCCCATAGGACCGTATACGGTAAAGAATCTCAAACCGGTACTTGGGATATTGTACAGATGGCTGTACGTGTAGGCAAAAAGCTCGTTGCTCTTCTTGGTTGCTGCGTACAGAGAGACAGGATGGTCTACCTTGTCGTCTGTAGAGAATGGAACTTTCTCATTTCCTCCGTATACGGATGAGCTCGATGCATATATCAGATGCTCTACAGGATTACTTCTTACGGCTTCCAGAATATTATAGAATCCGATAACGTTAGACTCTATATATACATCTGGATGGTCTATGGAATATCTTACACCAGCCTGGGCAGCCAGATTCACCACAATATCAAACTTATTATCAGCGAATATCCGATCGACAAGACCCTTGTCGCCGATGTCTCCCTTCACGAAAGTAAATCTTCCGTTGGATAGCTCATCTATGCCCTTCAGCCTCTCAAGCTTTAGGTTGACATCGTAGTAGTCGTTAAGATTGTCGATTCCGATTATGGTGCAGCCGCTGTCCTTCAGAAGCCTTTTGCAAAGATATGATCCTATGAATCCGGCACAACCAGTAACTAGTATTTTTTTGTTCTCTAACATACCTCTATTTTATATCAATGATCATAAATTGTTCTTTATTTTCCATGTTTTTCTTGCCTTGTTACTTGTTTCACATTATTATAAAGACACAAGGACATGGTTATAAAATAATATGGAAAAGACAGACCTCCCAAAGATATTGAGCCTCAAGTCTGATGAGCTTATTGATTGGTGCAATGCCCGCAAGAAAGAGAAACATCTTTCAAATGCCAAACTTTCTGAACTTACGAATGTTCCTGAAGGAACATTGGACCGCATCTTCACCGGCAAGAATCCCGAGTTCAGATACAGTACAATACAACCGATCGTAGCCCTGCTTATTGGTTTTGATGATGAAACTCCTGAAGATGAAAGCGGAGAATATTATGCCACAACCATTGAAGGTTACAAACTTATCGTCGAAAACAAGAATCACATCATTGATGAACTAAAGAAAGCCTATGCGGAACTTCAGAAAGAAACAGATTATCTGAGAGAGGAGAACGAAAGAAAGCATAATATAATTACCGACAACAGCAGCCACATAAAGTGGCTTGAAGGAATCATAAACGAGATAAGAGACAAAGTAAAGGATGGCCACTAAGGCCATCCTTTTTCGAAAGAAGGAAATCTATGAAAACATCCGTTTTAGTATCCCCGGATGAGGGAATCAATTAATTCAGTATACAGATCATCAAGTTCAAGTAGCCGGCAAAGGTCAGCCAGACCAGATATGGAATGTTCAGAATCGCTGCGGTCTTGCTTACCTGCTTGAAGTTGACTATCATCGACAGAACCACTAGCCACAACAGCACGATCCATATCAATGCAAATGTGTAGTTCTTCATGTTGAAGAAGATCAACGACCAGAAGAAGTTGAACACCAGCTGCATATAGTGGAACATCAGTCCTAAGAATCTGTAGCATGAATCTTCTGAAGTGTAGATGATTCCGGCAGCTATGCCCATCAAGATATAGAGAATGGTCCAGGCAATCGGGAACACGATTGCTGGAGGAGACAATGCCGGCAGCTTCAGCCCTTCATATTCAAGACTCATCTGTTTCGTAAGGATTGCTGAAGCTACGCCTATGAGCAGCGGCAAGACAACCATGATGGCTATCATCAGCCTATTCTTCTTCATTTTTCTTTACCCATAATCCGTGTATGTTGCAGTACTCGTAGACATTCAGCAGCTTCTCGTCATTCAGACAGAAGTCGACTATCGGTTCATCATTGGATTTCAGATATCTGATGTATGCGCTCTTATCCGTTTCCAGAATGATGAACTGGATGAAATGTTCATCAGTCATCGGATGGATGGTCTCTCCTACATGCACAGTAACATTGCATCCATCCTTTATAATCATTGGCACATGCTTCTCTACTGTCGCATCGGTCGTGTTCGCTTCCAGAAGCTTCATTTCCTGGCCGCAGCAATGTGGAACGACTTGCCTATCATCCAACATCATCACAATATTTCCGCATAATTCACATCTATAGATTTTCATGGTATTCTCGCTTTCCGTATTTGTTGTCAAGTTCATATAAGCTGTTTCCAAACATACTCTTCTCGTCTATCATCTTCTGGGCATCCCTTTCCTCTTCAGCCTGTTCATTCACAAACCATTTGATGAATTCGGCTGTCCGGAAATCATTCTCCCTGAGTGACGTTTCGAAGATATTGTCGATTGATCTGGTCACATCCTTCTCGGCCTGTAGTCCTGTTTCCAGAACCTGATCGACATTCTCGAATTCTTTGTCGAAAGCCCTGATGGCGATAAGTTTGACCTTCTCATTGTTCTGATGCATGTATTTGTATATTCTCATTGCATGAGCTATTTCCTCTTTTGCCTGAATCTTGTAGTAGTTGCTGTAGCCATCAAGGTTGCGGCTATCGAAGAAGTTAGAGAATTCCAAATACATATATGCAGCTTCAAATTCATTCGCTATCTGCTGATTCAGCAGATCTCTTATAGTATTTTTCATTCCTATGCAAGGCTCCTTTTCCTTGCAACTTCAATGTAACATTGCAGAGGTCAAAACGTATCCGTGCACAAACGAGTGATGCAGACGCATAGATGAATGGTCTTGATTCACTTAAAAAGCAGACCTTCAGGTCTGCTGGTATGACAATTCTTTCTTGATGATTTTCTAGCCCTTGAACACAAGCAACTTGCTGATGAAGTAGTTGACGATAGCCGTAAAGGCGTTGTCGAAAAACTTGACCCAGAACTCGTTTAGTCCAAGTTTGGTGATGAAGATGAATACGATCAGCTCATCAAGAAGCAGGGTTGAGATACGTCCTGAGGCAAACTTGATGAATTCCTCAACGATCATCGAATCATCAGATTCAAAGCACCAGGTTCTATTGGTGAAGAAGGCAAATACTGTCGCCAAGAACCAAGCCAGGATATTGCTTATGAGCTCGTTCATGCCGAACAGTTTCGTGAACAGGAAGAACAGTATCATGTTGACGATTACTGTGCATCCGCCAAGGAACAGGTATACAAGCACTGATTTGTACTTCTTATAGATCGGCTGGAAGATCCTAAGAATAGGCCATTCCATTATGCGATCGAATATGTCTTTTTCTTTCTTTTTCATATGTACAAGTATACCCCATTTGCTGATTGTTTCCTAATCAAAGAAAAAGGGCTGCTCAAGGCAACCCCTATAGATTATCTTTTCGAATCCTCTTCAATCAGAATCTTGATGGCCTCGCAAGCCGTCTCGACCGATTTCTCCATCTCGGTGAAAGCCATGATGGCGCCTGCTCTGCATCTTCTTATTGAAGATATTACAAACAATGCTGCACACTCCATCTCGGAAGATACGACATGGCCTCTGCGCCATGCTTCCCATCTTTCCTTCAGCCTTGCTTCAGCAGGCATGCTCTCTGGCGAATGCTGACCATAGAACGAATCCTTGGACTGGGTGATTCCTTCCAGGAAGTTGTAGCCCAGCTTCTCAGCTGCTTTTGCCAAAGCATCAGTCACATGTCTATCTGCAACAGCAGGATACTCGATCGGAATGTAGTGGATTGTTGTTCCTTCGTCTCTTACGGCAGCATTGTTGATGACGCCATCCAGAGACTCATCATATGATTCATCGCATACTCTTCCGGCTGTGCCCACTCTGATGAAGGTATCGGCACCGCACTTGATCAGCTCTTCCAAAGCGATGGCTGTTGAAGGACATCCCATGCCGGTAGAAGTGACAGATACCTTTACGCCATTTAGATAACCTGTCCAGGTCTTGTGCTCCCTATTGTGTGCCACAAGCTTTGCATCATCGAAATATGATGCAATCAGATCGGTCCTGAATGGATCTCCAGGCAGCAGGACATACTTTCCTACATCGCCTGGTCTGATCTGAGTATGATACTGAAGCTCCGCTTCCTTATCAAAGAAATGTGTTGTTCCGCCCATTGTTATATGTTCTCCTTTTTCTCTAACGGTATATTATTCTACTCCCCTGAAGCCATAGCCATCATTCTCATTCAGAACGAAGCGGCTTTCAGGAAGCATCTCTCTAAGCGAAAAGTCGTGATATTCGTTCTCTGACTTGGCACAGATGACTCTGAACTTGTCAGGATCGCAGAATTCTGCCATTACCTGACGGCATACGCCACATGGTGTGCAATAGCCCTCCAGTCCTCTTTCTCTGTCGCCACCGACGATCGCAATCTTCTCAAATTCTCTTACGTTTTCTGAAATGGCCTTGAAGAAAGCTGTTCTCTCGGCACAGTTTGTAGCACTGAATCCGCTGTTCTCGACATTGCAGCCCTTGTACACCTTGCCATCACTCGTCAACAAGGCAGCACCTACCATCCAATTCGAATAAGGCGCATAAGCTGACTCTCTGGCCTCAATGGCCAATCTGATCAATTCCTCATTTGTCATATTGAATATCCTTTCTTATCTCCATCTATAGAATTCTTCCACCAGATCTCTGCAGTCTCCCTGCACAATCAGGTGATGATTTCCAATCGATCTCTTCAGGAAATAATCGACATTCTCTTCCATCTTCAGTCTTATCTGCGTCCTGCAGAGATTGTATTCGCCAAGATTCTCCAAGAGATCTGCCCTGCTTACGAAGTGCTCATCAAGAAGACCACTGGTCTTGAAGACCGTCACTGGACCTTCCTTGAGCTTTCCTCTAAGCGCAACGCCAAGCTGCGACTCGAAATGGGTCATGAGCTCAAAGTCCTCGACCATCGTAACCGGCAAAGTGCAGTGCGCAAAGATGATCTCGTTATTTGATGTATCGATCCTTGAAGGATTGGCCATGAATACTGGCTTGCCGCTAAGCTCACCAATGACAGCCATCGACAATAAAGCCGGCACATCGCCTTCACATGAGGCATATATGCCTTCGGCATTGAGTATCGCCAAAGCCACACAGCTTGTTGCCTTGACAGTATCCAGAAGATCGAAACATCTGACCGTCAATCCGCCCAATCCATATCTATCTGCAATTCTCTTCAAGGCCCCATATATGTAAAGGCTCTTCTCTACCTCTTTTTTATCATAGCCCTTGGCCTTGATCATAGCAGTATAGGCATTCTCTACATACTCATTCTTGCCTATCTCCGCAAAGAACTCCTCCATGGAGATATCGATTATCTCGATATTGTTTAGAGACTTGCTTGCAGCGGCATCGACATCTGATGATATAAGCCAATCGGAAGGCTTTCCGACTCTGCCGATTCTCATGCCATCAAGCTTCTTTCTGCATCTTGTGATGCAGGCAAGCTGGTTTATCCTGTTGGCCACAAACTCATCAGTTCCATGGATTATCTCTCCAGGTATCTTGTTTATTCTCAAGTATGACAGGATCTCCATAGAAGCCGCTAGAGAGTTGTTTGCGCCAGTTGTAAGCAAGAACACCGGTCTAGGCAATTTATCGATATTCGCCTTGAAAATGCCCTCTGTGCCCCCACCGCCAATAAAGTTCAAAGCCAAATCATATTCAGACAATCTACCGGCTGGACAGACCTCAAATTCATGTCCTGTCAGCTTTGAAAGCTCTTCAAGCCATGGAAAATTGTTGCTGTTTGCGATCTCTGCTGCCGCAGTAGATGATACGACGTAGCTTACACCAATCTTCATATTATCTCTCCTTCTCCAGATCCTTTGAAACATTCTTCAGATATTCCCTGATGCTCAGATGCTGAGGACAATGCTCCTCACACATGCCGCACTCTAGACAATCGCTTGGCTTTCCGCCATTGGCTGCAATCTCATCGAACTTGGCCTTGATGCCGTGTGTAACATTGAACGACTTGACATCGTTGTATAGCTTGAAAAAGTCAGGAATCGCAATGCCCATTGGGCAGGCATTCTCAGTTATGCAGTAGCGGCATCCTGTACAAGGAATGGCAATATTGCTCTTGATGATCGAAACGACCTCATCGACTATCTTCTTTTCTTCCTCATCAATAGGCTTGAAATCCTTCATGTATGAGACATTGTCTTCAACCTGTGCAAAAGTAGACATGCCAGACAATACCTTGAATACGCCATCAAGTGATGCAGCATATCTAAGTGCCCATGAAGCAACCGACAATTCAGGACTTGCTTCCTTCATCAGCTTCTCAGCCTTCTCTGGCACATTGGCCAAAGCGCCACCCTTGATAGGCTCCATGACGATGACAGGCTTGCCATGCTTCTGGCAGACCTCATAGCACTTCCTTGACTGGACATTGTCATCTTCCCAGTCGATATAGTTTATCTGCAGCTGCACATATTCTACTTCTGGATGATCATTCAGGATTCTATCCAGCACTTCAGCACTATCATGGAAAGAGAATCCGATATGCTTGATGAAGCCTTTGGCCTTCTTGTCAGCTATGAACTCGAAAGCCTTGAATGGCTGAACAATGTTATCGTATCTGTCTGCTCCCAAGGCATGCAGCCAATAGTAGTCGAAATATTCTACCCCTGTCTTTTCCAGCTGCTCATTGAATATTCTCTCCAAGTCTGCCTCTTCCTTGACAAGGAACACCGGCATCTTATCGGTAAGCGTGAACGACTCTCTAGGATGTCTTTTTGCTACAGCCTCCCTGAAGGCTATCTCGCCCTGTCCCTCATGATAGACATAAGCCGTATCGAAATACGTACCGCCATTGTCCATGTAGTAATCAACCATCTTCTTGACTTCCTCAAGATCGATGTTGCCATACTTTCCATCAACAACAGGCAATCTCATCAAGCCAAAACCAAACTTGTCCATTATTATTTCTCCTTTTATTGCTAATTATATTATGACATTTCTTTGAGCCCATTTTCCGACAATTCATATACTTTATCGCACACTTCATCTATATATTTGCGGTCATGGCTCACCGAAATGATCGTTCCCTTATAGTCATTCAATATCTCTCTTATCCTTGGTCCAGACAAAGGCGAAAGATTCCTGGTCGGCTCATCCATAAGCAATACATCATTTCCATCAAGGATCATCCTGATGATCAATATCTTGCATTTCTGGCCTTCTGATAGTTCAGCTATACGATGTTCCATCTCCTCGCTTGTAAGCTTCAGTGCTCCCAAGAAGCTCTGGACCTTGCTTCGCATGCTGTATTCATGATCCATAAGCAGGAATTCCACTGGCGTCATATCATAGTCCATGACCTCATGATAGTTCTGTGGCATATACCCAAGACTGATGTCATCCCTTGCGGAAAGCATCTCATATATTTTCCTGAATAAGGTAGTCTTTCCTATGCCGTTTCTGCCAATGATGCATACCTTATCCTTGCCCTTCACATGGATATCTATATCCTTGCTCAAGACTCTATTCTCAACTTTCAGTTCATCAAGATGCAGATCAAGGATATCCTTATCTCCATTCATCTTCACATCCTCAAAGAAGATGTCGATAGCCTCCTCTGGCTCATACTTCTGGGTAAGGTTTCTTTCCTTTTCTTCAAGATTTCTACCCAGAGACTTCACCGCATGCATCTTCTTCTTCAGCAGCTGTCCGCCATGAGGGTCTCCTCTGGAGATGGTATTCTGCTCATGCTCAACACGCTGATATATCTGACGGTATCTTCCAAGCTGCTTGTTGAGCTCGGCCTTCTCCTTTTTGGCTATCATGTTTATTCTGCTGATGTTGTATTGCCTATTCTGGCAATATTCCCTATATCCTTCGCCGCTATATGTGACTCTTGGTTCGCTCTTTCTTTTAAGCTGCTCTAGATGAATTATGGCATTGGAACAGTTCTCCAGCATTGTCTCATCATGCGATATGAACATGATCGGTCTTTTCTCGCTTTTGATGAATTCCTCAAGCCAGATCAGCGTCTCAAGATCAAGGTCATTTGTCGGCTCATCAAGAAGCAGCGCATCTGGCAAGCCATATAGAACTCTTGCCAGCGACACCTTTACCTTCTCTCCACCCGACAGGCTTTTGATTATCCTATCTTCATCAATAATTCTGCTATCTATATTGACTCTTTTTATCGCATCATAGAGCCTTGCGTAATCCATTTCCTGTCCATCGACGATATAGTTTATGACATCATCATCAAGATGCCAGCTCTCTATTCTTTGTGGAAGATATCCCATATGTCCACTTCCGATGATGTTTCCTTCAAACGAAACATAGTCGCTCACATCGATGCCAGCAATTATCTTCATGATGGTAGACTTGCCGTTGCCCTCTTCTCCTATGAGCACAAGCTTATCGCCATCATTCAGCACAAAAGAAAGTTCTTCTACAAGCCTTCTTCCCTTATGCGTCCATATTGTCAGATTATCGACTTTCAGCATTCATATGCTCCTATATTTTCATTATCCCAAATTATGTTCCATTCATTAAGTTTTTCTTTCATCCATCATGTCTACTTTGTAAGGAAAAGACTCTTCGTTGTGGTAAAATTCTTATGGGAATATTGTTAATCCTAAACTTTGCAGTTTAAAAAAATACAGGAGGAAAGATGGTCTATTCTAAAGAAGTTGAGAACATGTGCACAGTAAAATGTGGCGCAAGCCATGGTTGTGCACCAATACCTGAAGAAGGCAAATGGGTTTATGCCAAGGAAATCAAAGATATTTCCGGCCTGACACATGGTATTGGCTGGTGTGCACCACAACAGGGAGCCTGCAAGCTTACCTTGAATGTCAAGGAAGGCATCATTGAAGAAGCTCTTATCGAAACGCTCGGCTGCTCAGGCATGACACACTCAGCTGCTATGGCATCTGAAGCAATCGTCGGCAAGACACTGCTTGAAGCAGTAAACACTGATCTAGTATGTGACGCCATCAACACTGCAATGCGCGAACTGTTCCTGCAGATCGTGTATGGCCGTTCACAGTCAGCTTTCTCTGAAGGCGGTCTGGTTGTAGGCGCTGGTCTTGAAGACTTAGGCAAGGGTACAAGAAGCCAGGTCGGCACTTGCTACTCTACAAAGGCTAAGGGACCTAGATATCTTGAACTGGCTGAAGGCTACATCACTAAGCTGGCTCTTGATGAAAACGATGAAATCGTTGGTTACGAATACGTAAACATGGGCAAGTTCATGGATGCCATCAAGGCTGGAACAAACCCTGAAGAAGCATTGAAGAAAGAGATCAAGACTTATGGCAGATTCGCTGATGCTGCTAAGTACATTGATCCAAGAAAGGAATAGGAGGAAGACAGTATGGCATTATTTGAAGGTTACGAGAGACGTGTTGAGAAGATCACTGGCGTCCTGAACAAATACGGTATTTCTTCTATCGAAGAAGCAAAGAAGATCGTTGATGACCTCGGCGTTGACGTATACGGCATCGTCAAGGGCGTTCAGCCAATCTGCTTCGAAAACGCCTGCTGGGCATACATCGTAGGTGCTGCCATTGCCATCAAGAAAGGCGACAAGACAGCTTACGAAGTAGCTAAGTCATTAGGCGAAGGTCTGCAGTCATTCTGTATCCCTGGATCAGTTGCTGAAGACCGTAAGGTAGGCTTAGGCCATGGCAACCTGGCAGCTATGCTGCTGGACGACAATACCAAGTGCTTCGCGTTCTTGGCAGGCCACGAATCATTCGCAGCTGCTGAAGGAGCTATCGGTATCGCCAAGAATGCCAACAAGGCACGTAAGGAACCTCTTAGAGTCATCCTTAACGGCTTAGGCAAGGATGCAGCCAAGATCATCTCAAGAATCAATGGCTTCACTCATGTAGAAACCAAGTTCGATTACTTCACAGGCAAGGTTGAAATCGTCAACGAAACAAAATACGGCAACAATCCTGAAAGATTGGCTGTAAGATGCTACGGCGCTGACGACGTTAGAGAAGGTGTTGCCATCATGCATCTTGAAGGTGTTGATGTATCTATCACCGGCAACTCTACCAACCCAACCCGTTTCCAGCACCCAGTAGCTGGCACATACAAGAAGGAATGCATCGAACAGGGCAAGAAGTACTTCTCAGTTGCATCTGGCGGCGGCACCGGCAGAACTCTGCACCCAGACAACATGGCAGCTGGTCCTGCATCATACGGCATGACCGATACCATGGGCAGAATGCATTCAGACGCTCAGTTCGCTGGATCTTCATCAGTTCCTGCACACGTAGAAATGATGGGTCTCATCGGCATGGGCAACAACCCAATGGTTGGCGCATCAGTTGCAGTATCTGTTGCTGTATCAGAAGCATTAAGCAGATAATAGACAATCACAGAATTCACAAAAAATGGCTGTTACGGTTATTTCGTAGCAGCCATTTTTGTTTAGAAATAGTACACCATCTTATTTCTTTGATATTTCACTTTTTTTGCAGCTCTTTCATACTCATAATCTGCGTTTTTTTACGTATTTTAATCAATATTTTTACGTTATTTACGTAGGTTAAAACATATAAATAGCTGTTACATACTATCAATCATTGCGTAACAGCTTTAATCGTTTCTATTTTGTGAGACTTGCTTTCTGCTTCGATTCCTCAAGTTCCTTCTTGGTATTGATGAAGAAGGCAACTGTCACCGTGACAACAGCCACCGCCATCGGTATGACGCCAAGCAGAGAAATGATGGTCTTGATGGTCTCGGCTGTCTGGCCCAAGCCTAATGATTCGTCAAAGCCAGCACTTGCCATCATCGAAGTCATCAGCGACAGGGCACCAGCTTCTGCCAATTTGGAAACAAGGTTGTCACCGCCTGCAACCAATGAATCGATGCGGCGATCGTTCTGGTATTCCAGGATATCGGCGATATTGTTTCTGTTGGTGTTGAACATGACGAACGTAACAGTAGCGCCAAAGCCCATCGTCAAGGCATTGAAGTAGATGCCAAATGGCGAATAAGGCGCAAAGATGAATGGAATCTTGCCTATTATCAGAGCCAATCCTGCAATGACCATAGTCTTTCGGCGTCCGATCTTCTCATCAATCATTGGCGTCAGGATTGAAGTCACAACAGCCATCACTAGGTAGCAGGCCAATATAGGTGTAGCGGCTGCACTAGAACCCATGATATAGGCTGCATAGTAGTTGATGGAATTCATTACCAGTGCTGTGCTTATGCCATAGCAGATGATGTAGAACATATTCAGTACCCATGACTTGCAGCTAAACAGCATCCTATATGCTTCAAACAAGCCGATCTTATCTTCATTGTCAGATTCCTGCTTGACTCTTTCCTTGGAAGTGAAGTAGTGGATCAAAGAACCGACAATACACAATGCACCCATGGTGCAGGCTGTAAGGAATAGCGGAATGGAATCGCCTTCACCGATGATGGCGTTTTCGCCCTTAAGTCCGCCGAACATCTTGACGATGACAGGCACAAGCACTGAACCGATACCTGAGCCAAGGCAACCGCCCAGACTTCTGTAGGCATTGATCGACTTACGGTCCATGTCATCCTTGCTGGTAAGGGCAGCCAATGAGTTGTATGGCATGCAAAGGAAGGTATATAGTGCTTCAAAGACGAAATATATCGCAACTCCTGCAATGGCAGCCAGATTGCCACCCAGATGGAAGTTGGTGAACAGCAATATGATCGTGATTGCCCAAGGTATGCAGCAGTATAGCGCAAACGGTCTTACCTTCTCGCCATTCTTGAAGGTATGGTTGGCAGTGAACAAGGCAATGAGCGGATCGTTGATCGCATCCCATATCGTACCGATCGTCAGCATCGTGCCTGCGGTTCCTACAGGAATCTTCAGGACATTGGTCAGGAATATCAGATAGTACAGGTTCTTGAAATTGAAGACAATGTTGGTTGAGGTAGAGAAGGCCAGAAAGCCCAGCTTCTCTCTCAGCTTAACTTCACTCTTCTTGCTCATAGCTTTTCCTCCTTGGCGATCTTAAGCAGCTTCTCCTTCAGCAGCTTCTTGAACTCTTCTGGTTCATCAGACATTGGATTGTGTCCAGACTTCTCGAACCAATGCAGTTCCTTGACTGGAGCAGTGAATCTGTTGAACCAGTCTTCTACCAGCTCTGAAGGCGTATTCTTGTCCAGTCTTCCATCAAAGATGAAGAATGGCACATCAAACTTCAGATGGGTCTCATCGAACTTGACCATGCCGACCTCATCCCACATGTTGGTAAGGACATACTTATAGCCCTTTATGTAGCCAATCAGATCAGATAGGCTATATTCTCCCGATTTCAGGATCGGCTTTATCATCGCATCCCAATAGCTTCTCTTCTTCTCATTCTTGGAATAGCCGCCATATTTCATCATGATGTTTCTCTGGACCATCATGCCATCAAAGCCACCCTTATAGATGCCGTTGACAGGTGGACCGACACGCTTGAGTTCTTCCACATCCTTGTCATTGCCGGCCTTGGTAGCTTCTTCCAAAGAATAGTTCCAGGAAATCACTTCATTCATATGGCCATTGACGAACTGGCCAAAGCCCACAAAGGCTGCAATCTTATCTGGGTAATTATAGATGAGATTTGTGCCCAGCAACGATCCCCAGCTTCCGCCAATCACAAAGATCTTCTTCTTGTCGAATTTCTTGCACAGATAGTCGACAAGTGCTGAGGCATCTTCAGTCAATTGCTTGATGGTCAGATCCTCAGCCTTTGCTCCCTTATAGGAACCGGCTGTTCCTCTCTGGTCCCAGGCAACGAGCGTGAAGTCATCCAGCAGATCATCGTTTGAATTCATGGCTGAATGGCGATTGGTTACGCCAGGGCCGCCATGCAGAAACAGAAGCACCGGATTGTCTTGTTTGTTTCCTTTGATATGAATGGTCTGAGACAGTCCATTCAGCATTACTTTCTCTTTGATGTCTATCATATTAGTCCCCTAAAAATTTATGATTTTATTATAAAATATAAATAATTATAAGGGGTGACTATTATGAAAATATTCCTATTTATTCTCCTTGTCCTTGCAATACTGTTTGCAGTGTGTCTGATCAGAACCTATCTGACCGAAAAGAAAGAGACATACTATGAAGGATCAAAGGATCTTAAGCGTATCAACGAATATGCCAAGAAGTTTCAGAAGATGATCAAGGTGGAAACCGTATCGGTTGCCGGTGAACCTGATCCCGATAAGTTCCGCAAGCTTCACAAAGTCATGGAGAAGCTCTTCCCTACCGTCTTTGAGAAATGCGAAAAGATCGACATCGATGGAAACCTTCTGGTCAAATGGAAAGGCAAGAACTCCAAGCTCAATCCAATCATCCTGATCTCCCATCTGGATGTGGTTGCTGCAGAAGGCGAATGGACCTATCCGCCATTCTCTGGAACCATCGCTGACGGCAAGATCTATGGCCGCGGAACCGGCGACATCAAGTGTGGCGTGTTCTCCTTCTATCAGGCTGTCGAAGAGCTGATCAAGGAAGGCTACAAGCCTGCCTGCGACGTCTATCTGGGCTCAAGCTGCACCGAAGAGATCGGCGGCGATGGAGCGCCAAAGATCGTCGAATGGTTCAAGAAACATAAGATAAAGCTGTTCATGCTGTGCGATGAAGGCGGCGGCATCACCGAAAATCCAGTTGTCGGCGTCAAAGGCAACTTCGCTGCCATCGGCATCTTCGAGAAAGGCTATGGCGACCTCAAGCTCGTTGCCAGAAGCAAGGGCGGACATTCATCGACTCCACCAAAGAATACGCCAATCGTCAGACTGGCAAAGATGGAGACTGATATCGAAAAGCACAACCCATTCAAGGTGCAGTTCTCGCCAGCTGTTGACCAGATGTTCAAGAACGTCGCTCCATATTGCGAGAACTTCTGGCTCAAGTTTGTCATGTGCAACCTCTGGCTGTTCAAGCCTGTCCTGTGCAAGATCATGCCCATGATCTCTAGAGAAGCTGCTGCCATGCTGCAGACAACCATTGCCTTCACCATGCAGAAAGGCTCAAACGGCTACAACGTCATTCCTCAGGAAGCCTACGTTACAGCCAACCTGAGATACATCCCTCACCAGCAGATGGAAGAATGCAATGAGATACTTGAGAAGATCGGCAAGAAGTACGACGTCGATGTGGAAGTCATCAAGCAATCTAATCCATCTAAAGCCTTAGATCTTGAAGGTGAACCATTCAGGATGACCTGTGAAACCATCAAGAAAGTCTTCCCAGGCATCGGCATCATGCCATATGTCGTAACAGGCGGAACCGATTCAAGATTCTTCGATCCTGTATGCGATTCCTGTGTAAGATTCACACCTATCAACACTACCGCCAAGCAAATGGCATCAATGCATGGAATCGATGAGAACATCAACATCGATACTCTGCCTAATGCAGTAGACTACTACAAAGAAATAATCAAGATTCAGGAAACCAGAAAATAGTCAAACAAAAGAAGACAAACGATTATGACATATGATGTCAGATTGCTGTCTTCTTTTTTATGTCTTGTTTTATATTATGCTATCTATCCGCAAAGATCGCGGCTTTGTTTTTCTTCAGCATCCCATCGATTGATTCTTGATCTTCAAGACGCACGTTTGCTTCCTGGGCGAATTCGTTCCACCGTTCTACAGCAGCACAAACTTCCTCAACAGTCTTATCAATTGCCTTGTTATTTAGACCCATTGACTTTCCGCATCTTCTGATGTCTTCCAACGTTATTCCTTCGCTCTTTCCGTTGACCGTCATCTGATGCCTGCTTACCCATATGCTGTCTGGCTTGTATGAGAAACAGATATCATATGATGGCGCCAATGACCAGATGCCGTTCTTGTCCATCAGGAAAGATATGTTCTTTACATGGTCATCATGATTCATTCCGACAACATTAAAGACCATCTGTCTGTATAGTTGGCAGATTTCATTGTCTCCAAGGCCTAGTCTCCAACATAATTCGCCCGCTCTTTCATAGCTGCATGATCCAGGCATGTTGTAGTCAAGATGCGCAAGTGCAGCCAATGTCTGCATATGTATCTTTTCTCCTGTCTTCTCTTTTCTGTCAAAACGCCTCGTCATGAAATGGTATTTGCCATTATCCTCAAGGAGCCGGCATTCGCTCATGTTCAGCTTCGCTTCTTTTGCCATCAGATAATATGCATATTCAACTCTTGTATATCCTTTAGAATCCTTTTCTCCATGATCGCCATTTCCATCTACTTCATCGAATTTTATGATCCAATAGCTATGTTCCTTCATGTTGGCCAACTGTCCAGAACAGATATTTCCTGTTTTCTCATCTATCGCAACTATTGCCTTAGCTCTAGCACCACCTGCCGATGTTCCGAATTTCAGCAGATTAAGATAATCGACATCATTTTCGTCTATGGCGAGCTCACTGCGTTTTGTCAGAATATCTGATGCTAGGGTAACCATTCTGTCGATATCGATCAGGACATCCTTTTTGTCAGATGGACCGATAACTGGCTTGTATTCAAGAGCACCCATTCCTCGTTGACCCGAATAGCATAGCCTTTCTACAGGCGTCATGCTATCTTTTGTTCTTCCTTGACCAGCAAGCCAGCTCTCTATTATCGCATCTCCAAAAGTGTCTGGTAAGGAATCAGCCAAAAGACCAGGCAAACCTTTAAATGATTCTCTATTTAGTGCAGGAAAAGAATATACCTGTCTGCTTAGCGGCATAACCAAAGGCGACAGTTCGATTCCACTGTCAATAAAATTTCTGTCATATTCAAAGTTTGCGAACTTGGCATCGTCAGCAAAGGATACTATCCCTATCCTGCTGCCCCATAGAAATACTTCCGCAGCATTTATCACTTATCCTCACCCCATTTCCATTGCTTATCAGCTGTCTCTTTTTTTCTGACTCTTTTTCTTTGTTTATTCAATTCTAGGTAATCGGATGGTCTGACAAGCGTTTCTGGTACAAGCAAGTCAATATTTGATGCCATATTCAGAGACCTCAACACCTTTATCATGAGCGACATCTTGATATCTGAACCCTTCTCAAAAGAGACAACCGTTCTCAAAGAGATGCCGGCTTTTTCCGCAAGCTCTTTCTGAGTCATTCCCATATCTATTCTATATTTCTGCAATCTTCTGCCTATTTCCTGCATAATAAACTCATTTGATTCAAACCCAGATATTGTCATTGCTGTGCCCTCTTTTCATTTATATAGTAACATATATAACAATAATGTGCATTTTTATGCATATTATAGGCTAATATTTATTTTATTATGCATTATTTTGCTTTTTATATTATGAGATAATAATTCTGTTAAAAAAGGATATGGCCTAAACCATATCCGCTTTGCTTAATCTTATATGTTCGTAACATTATGATGGGTTATCCTGCTGCCCCAGACATTGGCCCAAGCTTCAGGATAGAACTGGTAATAGTTATATCTTCCTTCCTTGCGCCATCTGTTGAAGATCGGCAAGAAGCACCAGATTGCCGATGGTATGCCGATGATCGGCAGAAACATCGGACCAAGGATTGCCGACTGAAGCGTATGACCATATTCATGAACCATGACCTCTTTAGCATCTCTGGCATTTCCATGTCCAAAGAATATGAACATGCCCAATCCCGTTGAGTAATCATTGCCCCAATAGGTCACGATGGCTCCATGGAAATAGCCTCTTCTGCGTCTTGGATTCTTGATCATCAGAAACAGCCAAGTGATTGCACCAAGGATGTTCTGGATAGAACCCCACGTAAGCTGCAGGAAGTAGTAGACAGCCAGAAACAGACGACTGTCTTTTCTATTCATTCTCGAACAGCTTTCTGATGTTCACATCGAATGGCGGATAGACGATGCCCTTTTCGGTGACAATGCCGGTCAGAAGCTTATGATCAGTCACATCGAATGATGGGTTATAGCACTTGACCTCATCCAAAGCCATTGGCTTTTCATACCACATGGTCTTGATCTCATCAGGATCTCTTAGTTCGATCTTGATGTGGTCTCCATCAGGACAGTTCATGTCGATGGTCGAAGTTGGACCTAAGGAATATACAGGGATGCCATAGTAGTTTGCTAAGATGGCTACGCCTGATGTACCGATCTTGTTGGCGAAGTCGCCATTGGCAGCGATTCTGTCGCATCCAACGAAGCATGCCTGGATCCAACCGTTCTTCATGACAAGCGATGCCATGTTGTCGCAGATCAATGTCACATCGACACCGGCTTTTGCCAGTTCATATGATGTAAGTCTTGCGCCCTGAAGCAGTGGTCTTGTCTCATCGGCAAAGACACGGATATTCATGCCTCTGGCCTTGGCAAGCAGGAATGGTCCCTGAGCTGTGCCGCGTGATGTAGCCAATGGACCGGCATTGCAATGAGTCAATACACCATCGCCTTCATGAAGAAGCGACAGTCCATATTCACAGATCTTGAGACACATCTCGATATCTTCGTTATGTATTGCGATCGCTTCAGCCTTTAGAGCTTCTACGATCTCTTTGTTGTCCTTATCTTTATTTCCGTCAAGGATGCCCTGCATTCTATTCAGAGCCCACGAGAGATTGACGGCAGTTGGTCTTGAGGAATTGAGATATTCTCTGTTGCTTACAAAATTGGCGCAAAGAGTTTCCTTGTCCTTATCGACATCCTGCAGTGTCAGCATATACATCGCATATCCTGCGAAGATGCCGATGGCAGGAGCGCCTCTGACTTCCAGCTTCTTGATGGCCTGATATGATTCTTCAAGAGTCTTTACGTCTTTGTATATAAGCTCATTTGGGAGCTTGGTCTGGTCAACGATGACAATATATTCCTCATCATCAGAAAGCTTGATGTTGTCGGTGATCGCAACCTTGGCGATCTCATCGACGACATTACTTGAATTGGCTTGGATGCTTGACATAGAAGTCCTCCTTTTCCTTGAGTTCCTGCAGCTTGTGGCATTCCTTGTCATCCACAAGGTCATAGATATCTTCAAAGATATGATCCCAGCTGAAGAACTTGTCCTTATCGATATTCAGATATTCGCAGGTCTTTTCGGTTCCTGATGGAACGATCGGATGCGAAAGCACGCTCGCAACTTTCACCATATAGAAGGCATCGATCAGTGTCTGTCTGATGTTTGCTTCATCATTAGAGTTCTTAGCCCAATATTTCGATGAGTTCCTGATATATGAATCAAGGTCATTGATTACCTGATGCAGCTCGAACTTGTACATGTGGTTCTCATAGTTGAGGATTGTCCTTTCGGCAGCTTCCTTCACTTCTGGAGATACTTCACCATAAGGAAGAACGCCATCGAAATATTTCTGGCATGAATAGAAGCAGCCTCTGACAAGTCTGTTCAATACATTGGTATAGAGATTGCCCTGAGCCAATACTGGATCCGGTTCATTGACATTGGCTTCTGGATTGAGTGGCTGCGGCATGAAGCTTACAGACTTGTTTCCTAGTGCCAGCGACAGGAAATGAGCTCTTAGCTGTTCGGCAGTATAGTAGTTAAGCAGATCGGCAGCCATAGGAGGCTTGATCTCGCTTGATGATGATGCTTTCTTGTCCAAGAAGAGGATATGATGGTTGGCAACCAATGTCGTCAGCTGCAGATCGCCCTTCTTTGGATGGATGGTGAGATTATCCTTGCCCTGCTGAGCCATCCATAGCGGCATCTGAGCAACGCCATAGAAATAGATGTTGTCCTGGCCGATGAACTGGAATACTTCAGCCTCAGGATCGCACCAGAAGTCCTTCCATCTGTCTTCGCTTTCGCCTTTTCTCTTGAAGTAGGCTTTGGTGAAAGATATAGGTGCCCATAAGCTTTCAGGCCATACCCAGACAGTAAGTCCCTCTTCGCCTTCAAGACTAGGAGCCTTTACGCCCCATTCGATATTGCCGGTAAGCCTAAGCGGCACAAGCGTCTTGCCGGTACGGTAACGGATGTTCGCATTGGACAGTATCGGACATGCCTCTTCCCTGAGCGAGAGCTTATCGAAAGTCACGACGAAGCTCTGCTTGATGTTCTCAAGATCGGAATTGGTATGTGGAGGAAGCTGATCCTCGATTGCCTTGTACTGTTCAAGGAACTTCTCCTGGATATAGATGACCGGCTGACCAAGAGATTCCTCCATGGTCTCCGATACGATTCTTCTTACATTAGGCTTGTTCTTGATGTCAGCCACATATTCCTTAAGCAGACCATTGAAGTCGGTCAATCTGAAGTACCAGTTGGTTACGTCTCTCATCTCTGGAGTCTCGCCAGACAATGTTGACTTAGGGTCGATCAGCTCTTCAGGCATGTACTGATGGCCTAGATCGCATTCATCCGCATAGCCCTTCTCTGACTGGCAATTCTCGATTGGGCATTTGCCCACAACCTGACGACCATTCAGGAAGCAGTCATACTTGGTATCATAGAACTGCTTGGTGACAAGCTTCTCCAGCCAGCCATTCTCATATAATTTCCTGATGAATTCATCAGTCTCCTTTTCATGGATTTCCTTGGTATCCTCAAGTCCTGATGCGCCAAACACATCAAGACTGATCTCATAATCCTTAAGGGTCTGGTATTGGGCGTTATGATTGTCCATTACATAGTCTTCAATCGTTCCCTGATAGCCTTCGCTTTCCACTTTCTTGCGGTAACCCTCCGCAATTGGCGAACCATAGCAGTCAGTTCCCGATACAAAAACTACATTCTCTTTTCCGATTCTGTCACGCAAGAAACGTGCATAGACATCCGCATGCACAAACATGCCACCGATATGTCCAAAATGCAGGGTCTTGTTGCCATAAGGCATACCGCCTGTAACTATCGCACGCTTTGGAAAATCAGGACGTTTACGTTCCATAATGATACCCCCATATTCACTTCCCTAATTATATATTATTTGTGCTACTAACGATAAGTTCAGCCATACAAAAAGGTGGAACTTTTCCACCTTTTCCATATTTCTTAAACTATTTCTCGTTTACAATCTGGGTTTCCTTTATCTCAGGTATCTGGCTTGGATCTACACCTTTCAGATCGATCCACATCGCAGGACGTACAGCTGCACGTTCATCGATAACCTCATTTCCGACGCTTCCGATTGAACCGTCAATCAGCACGATTGGAGCGTAATCGCTTGATCCCATGCCTCTTAGCCACCAGTAGCAGCCACCGTCATCGGAATGATATGCTTTGCTCCTGAAAACATAACCCGTTCCTTTGCATGACCTGTTTTCATCTCTGAAGTACAGTCTTGCTTCCACTTCGCTAAGGACGAATACTCTGTTCTCTGTCTGGGTAGGCTTCTTGCCAGAATTATCCACCAAGGTTGTGACAGCTATCTTGCTTTGTTCATCGCCATTGAAAGCCTTTGTGATGAATTCATTGTTCAGCCAGACTCTTAATGAGCACTTCTCCCAGGTGGTCTTCGAACCTATATTGTTGTAGACCTTGTTTTCGATAGCGTATTTGCTTATATGTAACATTCTCTTTTTTGCTTTTTTGTCATAGGTATGCTCATGATTTGTTTCTTGAATTGACTATATACAAGCAAAAGATCCTTTTCGCTATTTGCAAGAATTCCGCTAACTACAAATACTTTTTCATCTAATGACTCATCAATATACAAAAAACTGCATTTAATTAAAAGAAAAAAGTGATGGCCTACATCAATCTGTACATCCAGCATCCGTCTGCCGGAAACCGTCACTTCTTTTCTAATAATACTATATGATAATTTTTCTAAAAAATAGGGCTCCATTTTTGATTTGGAGCCGAATTTGTCTTTCATTTATCTGATGCTATAGAGCTTCTTATATTTGTTCTTGAGATAAGAGATGTAATACTTAGGCTTGAATGTCTCGCCTGTCGCCATCTTAAGGATGGTGTTGTAGTCATACATCGCTCCGTACTTCTGGACATTGTTCCTGAGATAGTCGGTTATGGTCTTGATTTTGCCCTTGCCTAGGCAATCATCCACATCGATATCTTTTTCCATCTTATGCAGAATCTGTGCACCGATGGCACTGCCCAAGGCATAGGTTGGAAAGTATCCGAATGAGGCATCGGACCAATGGACATCCTGCAGGATACCCATTGTCTCATTAGGCACATCGACGCCAAGATACTCCTTGTACATCTTCTTCCAGGTCACGTTGAGATCCTTGGTCGAGATGCTTCCGTCATAGATGCCTTTCTCGATTTCGTATCTGATGAGGATATGGATCGGATATGTAAGCTCATCGGCCTCGGTTCTGATCAATGATGACCTTGATACATTGATGGCCTTCACGAAATCCTCAAGCGATACATCGCCAAGATTCTCAGGAAACTGCTTCTGCAGAAGCGGATATAGTTTCTTCCAGAACGAAGCTCTTCTTCCCATATAGTTCTCCATGAAACGCGATTGCGATTCATGCATGCCGGAAGAGATCATTCTCTTGACCATCATTCCTTCATACTTTCCGTCTACCTGATGCTCATAATAGGCATGTCCAACTTCATGGATGATCGAGAAGATGCAGCTGGTGATGTTGTATTCCTGATAGTTGGTTGCGATACGGCAGTCGTTCTTGGAGATGCCATTGGTGAATGGATGTTCAGTCTCACCCATATATCCCCATGACTTGTCGAAACCAAGATACCTGTTGAGCTCAGCCATGAATTTCTCTTGTCTATCTTTCGGATAGTATTTGTAGAGGAAGGAATCATCGATCTTATCCTGTCTGCTGTTTACTTCTTTGATGAGCGGCAACAGTTCCTTCTTGACCAGATCGAAGAACTCATCATATTTCTTCTTGTTCATGCCCTCTTCGAAATCATCCAGATAGAGATCATATGAATCAATGTTCGGGTTTCTCTTCTTGGCTCTTTCTTTTGACTTGTCGATGAGCTTCAGAAGATATGGCTCAAACATTCCATAGTCATCAGAATGCTTGGCCTTTTCCCAGGCATCATTGCCTTCCATCTGCAGCAGTGACCATTCCATTGTCTCCTCCTTGGAGAACTTGATGATATCCTCAAGGCTCTTCATGGTAAGCTTGACATCTCTATTCATCACTTCACCAAGATCTTCCTTGGAAAGAATCTTCACAGCTTCAACAAATTCCGGTGCTGTAGTGATGGAGAACACCTCGCCCTGCATATAGGCCAGTGCCTCATTGCAGTACTTGCTGCCCTTCTTTGGCGCAACAGTCAGTTTGTCATAATAGGTGGTAGAAAGCACAAGCTCATAGGCATTGAGCTTTCTGTATGTATCCTTATATATCTTTAACGCTTCTTTTCTGTTCATGGAATATCCTCTTTCTATAGGTCGTAATAGGCTTCAAACTCTGCCGGATGCGGAATCTTCTTGATTCTGTCGTTTTCAGCTTTGATGGTCTTTATCCAATTCTTGATCAGCTCTTCAGGGAAGACACCACCCGCAGTTAGATAGTCATGATCATTCTCAAGAGCCTTAAGAGCCTCATCCAGAGATTCTGGAAGCTGTTCAAGCTTCGCCTTCTCCTCTTCGCTTAAGGTGTATAGATTGAAATCGAACGGTCCCCAATTGTGATCCTTTGGATCAATCTTGTTTACGATGCCGTCTAGTCCAGCCATCAGGATAGCTGCATAGGCAAAATATGGGTTGCAGGTTGCGTCAGGATTTCTAAGCTCGAATCTTACCTTGTCTTCGCTCTTGGCGTAGCTTGGGATTCTGATGACGGCGCTGCGATTTGCGGTCGCATAGCCGATGGTCACTGGAGCCTCAAAGCCTGGCACAAGACGCTTGTAAGAATTGGTGCTTGGATTGGTGAAGGCACACAATGAACGGATGTGCTTGAGGATACCACCAATGAAATACATCGCATTCTGAGACAGGTTGGAATAGCTGCCCTTCTTATAGAAGATGTTCTTGCCGTTCTTCTTCAGCAGCATGTGCACATGCATGCCATTTCCCGCTTCACCATATACAGGCTTAGGCATCAAGGTAGCAGTCATGCCGTTTTCGGCAGCGGTGTTTCTGATGACATATTTGGCGATCATCGTATCGTCCGCAAGCTTTCTCATATCCTCAAGTTCAACCTCTATTTCAAGCTGACCGCTTCCGCCAACTTCATGATGATGATACTTGATGTTCAATCCAAAGTCCTTCATGATCTGGCACATCTCGTTGCGCAGATTGAAAGTCAGATCCATTGGCCTGTCAATATGGTAGCCGCCCTTGGCGGGAGTGTGGTAGCCATTTGAATATTCATCGTTGGATGACCATTGCGATTCTTCATCATAGATTCTGAAAGATACATCATCAGGCTTGATGCTGTAGGACATATTGTTGAAGACATGGAACTCGAATTCAGGACCAATGATCATCTCATCGGCAATCTTGAGCTTCTTCATGTATTCAATAGCTGAATTGGTGATGTTTCTTGGATACTGGGCAAAAGGAACATTGTCCGGCTGCTTGATGCAGTAGACGTTGGCCATCATGGTGATGGTCTTTGCCTGGGCATATGGATCAAGCACTGCCGTTGAAAGGTCAGGTATGAACACCATGTCTGAATTCTCCACGAAAGCATAACCGTAGTTTGACGCATCAAAGCCGATGCCGTCCTTCATGGTTGTCTCCGTCAGCCTTTCTGACGGAATGGCCAGATGTCTGAATCTGCCTTTGAGATCCACAAGCTTGAAATCGACAAACTTGACATCATTGTCCTTGATGAATTTCTTTATCTCTTTTATATCCTTGAACATGGTTGTTCCTCCTGAAATCTTGTATTAATTATATGACAACAAAGCCAGTCATAATATAATTACTGTATGGAAAACAATTATTTTCTGCCAATATTGGGCAGTAGCGTAGACACATTTCTGGAAGCATCATCATATCCCTGCGAGGGCGATTTCACTCATGCGAAATACCTCGGCAACAGTGCTGGCGGATGTCCGTTCAATGTTGGAGCTGTTGTCGCTTCAAAAGGCGTCAAGGTCAAGGCCATCGACATGCTAGGAAAGGATGACGACACTACCCCATTCCTGCTTAACGAGATGAAGCGTCTCAACATGGACAGCGAATTCGTTGAGATCAGGGAGAATGTCGTCAATGGCAAGGTATTCATCGTCAATACCGGCGACAACAGAACAATGTTTGTGGTAGACCCTGTAAGACCTCCATATGACATGAACCAGAACATCCAGGATCTTCTCGACAATGCGACATATATCTATTCCTTGATGCATATGATAAACAGATCGTTCTCAACGATTGAACCATTGCTAGAAGCCAAGAAGAAAGGTGCCAAGGTTGTTCTTGATGGCTCCAGCAAGTATGACGATCCATCGCGCGTCAAGATCCTCTATTCTCTGGCTGATGGCATGTTCATAAACGAGAACGACTTCGAAAGACTGAAGGAGAATTCTGATGGCGATCCTAGAGACATCATCTTCGCCAATGGCGGAGAGTTCATCTGTCTGACCAAAGGCTCCAAGGGCGCAACTCTTTATCTCAAGGATAGAGAGATATATGAGCCAGCCATGAAAGGCGTAAAGGTTCTTGATTCTACGGGAGCCGGCGACAGCTTTGCGGGCGGATTCATTTCCGGCATCATGATGGGCTATGGATATGAGAAGGCTCTGAGGTTTGCGACTGCTAATGGCGCATATGCCTGCACCAACTTCGGAGGGCTTGGCGGAGTATCATCTATCGATACGCTAATAGATTTCGCAAAGGAGCACGACTATGAAATATAACACAATGGAAGAATGCTTCGGCAATCTCAACGAAAACATCTTCTACAGCATCGAAAACACCGATCTTGATGAATTCTTTGCAACGCTCGATAAGATCGATGGTCCTACCATCGTCACCGGCGTCGGCGGATCAAGCGTTGTTGCAACCTTCCTTGCCAAGATATTGAGAGAGAAGAAGCACATCATCGCCACCTTCATGAGCCCAAGAGACCTTGAATACATGGATTTAGGCAGCTATCAGAATGTCGTATCCTGCTCATATTCAGGAGGAAATGTCGGCGTTACCGCTTCCTTCAACAACAATCTCAACCATTATCTGCTTACTGGCCATCCAAAAGACTTTGCGGAAAACATCGTATACAACATGAAGGAAGAGATGTCCTATGTATCCATATCGGCTACCATGGTTCCGCTGTCATTGCTTTTCCTGTATTACACGGACAATAATCTCGATCTTCTTAAAGAGATTCTAGATAGCGATATCGATACCCCATCCAAGAAAGACATCTATGAGGTCATCTATGGCTATGAAAGCCAGACAGCTGCCACAATGCTGGATTCGTGCTTCATCGAATCAGGCATGGCTGCCTGCGCTCTCCATGACAAATACAACTATTGCCACGGACGCATCAACCTTTCCAGAAAGAAGATGTCTGGCGTCATCTACTTCAGAAGCAACAATGAGCTTGATGAAGTCATCACCGACACTATCCCTAAGCTCTACGATGAGATAACGACCATCGACTGCAGATATGACGATACAGTCATCAACGACTTCTATCTGACGCTTGTTTCTCTCAAGTTCATCCACGCCGTAGCCCTAAACAATGGCGTCGATGTATCCGACATGAAGGAACTGCTCATAAATGATGTCTTCTACCTGTTTAAAGGAAAGATGAAGTAGTCCAACCTTCCATCGTTGCATCATCCTAAACACCTTCGGGTGTTTTTTTATATAATGTCTTTATGGATAATCTAAAAAGATGTTGGGAACTATTCTATTCCACCTTTGCGATAAGTGCTACTACTTCAGGCGGATGGACCATCGTTTCCATCATGAAAACCAGATTTGTCGAAAAGAACCATTGGCTCGAAGAAGATGAGATGATGGATCTTCTTTCGATTGCGCAGTCGACACCAGGTCCGGTAGCAATCAATGCCTCTGTGCTGGTCGGCTATCGTGTGGCTGGTCTTCTGGGCGCCATCGTTACGCTTTTAGGTACCGTACTTCCGCCGCTTATCATCATGTCTATCGTTGCCATAACCTATCAGTACATCGCCGACAACAAGCTTATCCGCAACATCATGCGCGGCATGCAGGCAGGTTCGGCTGCCCTGCTTGCATCAGTAACCATTGACTTATTTATAGGACTCAAGAAGCAGCACAGCATCATCAGCTATCTGATGGCTCTGTTTGCCTTTATTGTCATCAGATTCACCAACATCAATGTCTTCATCGTCGCTATTGTCTGTGCCTTAGCCGGTATCGCCAAGATCTATCTGCTCAAGAAGGAGGCAGAAGCAAAATGAAGATATTGCTAGAGATATTGTTTACCTTCATGCAGATAGGACTATTGAGCTTCGGCGGTGGCTATGCCTCGATCGGTCTGGTCGAAAGACAAGTCGTAGAAGTCAAGCATTGGATGACCTATGCCGAATTCGCTGATGTCATCACCATCGATGAACTCACTCCTGGTCCTATCGCCATCAATATCGCAACCTTCGTCGGAACCAAGGTTGCTGGTGTGCCTGGCGCCATTATTGCGACCTTCGGAAATATCCTTCCATCATTCATCATTGCGATGATCATGGTGAAGCTCTATGCCCGCTACAAGAATATGAAAGGGGTCGAAGGAGCACTCAATGGCCTGAAGAGTATGGTTGTAGCCATGATCAGCTCCACAACGATCTCATTGATCATGACCGCTCTTTTCCATGGCTTAGGAATCAGTATAGAGAATTTTGATTATGTTGCCATTATATTGTTTGCTGTAGCGCTATTCATGTTACGCAAATACAAAACAAGCCCAATCATCATCATGTTGGGCTGTGGTCTTGCTGGATTGATAATCTATCCGATTATAGGTTTGTAGAGTATTCGTAGGCATTGCGCTTATCGCCGTTTTCAAGCGTAATGATGCCACATAGCTTGAAGCCATTCTTGATAAGGCATCTATTCATGGAGATATTCCCCTCATGCGTATCGATACGGATGTGCGGATATCTCTTTTTTAGTTCATCGAACAGGATTGTTCCGTATCCCTTGTTGAAGTCTCTGGTGACGCTTCTGTGGATTACGGCATAAGGGCTGTCGTCAAGCCAGGCACCATCGATGATGTCGTAGCACTTGTCATGGCCTTCCTTCATGAAATAGGCAATTATGTAGCCATCATCCATAAGCAGAAAGCCTCTTTCCTTGGCAACATCCTCCAAGACAGTATCCCTGTTTGGATAGCCATCCTGCCACTGGTCGATGCCATATTCGGCAATGTGTCTTCTGCCCTTTTCAATCATCTCAATGATGATATCTATATCTTCATTCTGTGCATTTCTGATCGTATACATATCATCATTATAATTCAGATTCAGCCCTTGGAAAATATGATAGAATTTGAATAATAAGAGGATTAAACAATGGAGAACTATACCGATCTTTCCCATAAGACAGTGCTTATTACTGGTGGGGGAAGCGGTGCCGGAAAAGAGATAGTCAAGGAATTTGCCAAGACCGGAGCCCGCATCGCCTTTACCTACAATTCTTCTGACGAAAGCGCAAAGAAACTCATCGCCGAACTTGATGGAACAGACGTCAAAGCCTACCGTTTCAATCAAGCCAATGTTGATGAGGCAAAGGCTTTGCTAGAGAAGGTAAAGGAAGATTTCGGCAGTCTTGATGTCCTGGTAAACAATGCAGGCATCTATCCTGCCAAGCCTGTCAGAGAGATAGATGAGAGGGATTGGGATGAGATGCTCGACACCAACACCAAAGGCGTCTTCTTCCTGTCAAAAGCTGCGGCAGAAATAATGGAAAAGGGAAACGGCGGCAGCATCATCAACATCTCTTCGATCAATGCCGACAATCCTGCCATGAATCTTGTGCACTATGGCGTATCCAAGGCGGCTGTCGAGATGGAAACCAAATGCCTAGCCTATGGCTTTGGACCTAAGGTAAGAGTAAACTGCGTAGCTCCTGGACTTATCTGGAAAGAAGGCCAGGAACAGTTCATTCCTGGCTGGAGAGAAAGCTACAGCGAACGCTCGGCCCTTAAACGTCTGGTATATGCTTCAGAGATCGGCAAGGCCTGCATCTTCTTCGCCAGCGATCTCTCATCAGCCGTTACCGGGCAGATATTGACCGTCGATTGCGGTGTCATGCTGGCTCCATGTTTCGACAATAGCCTGAAATGAAGAAAGAAGAAATTATAGAAAAGCTTGGCCTTACGCCTCTAGTGGGCGAAGGCGGATTCGCAAAAGAGATGTACCGCTCTAATAAGCGTCTTGAAGGACGCAGTGCCTGCGGAACGATATACTACATGCTCACAAACAGATCATGTTCGACCATGCATAAACTTAATGATGACGAGACATGGTACTACCATGGTGGGCAGCCATTGAAGATGCTGCTGATCTATGAAGACCACAGCGAAATCAAGAAGCTCGGCATGGATCTGCCAAATGGCGAAAGACCACAGATAACTATAGAAGCAGGCGTATGGCAAGGATGCATCATGGACAGAGATGGCGAATACACGCTGGTATCGACCTCCATGGCTCCAGCATATGATCCTGATGGATTCGTCAGCGGAAGCTATGAGCAGCTGCTTCCCTTGCTAAGCAACGAAGAGCACATCGATCTGCTCTCAAAACTGACCGATGAACCTAGATATGAATAGGAGGATATAGATTATGTCAAGAATGCGTGGAGGAATGGGACCAAGAGGTTTCCTGACCGAAGAGGAGAAACAGAACCCTCCAAAGATAACCAAGGAGCTTATCATCAGAATACTTAAGTATCTCGCTCCTTACTGGCTACAGCTTCTTATCGTCTTAGCAATCATCATACTGTCATCAGTATTAGGCTTGCTTCCATCACTGATCACCGCCAAGATCATTGATACCGCCATCCTAGGCAAGGATTTCGAGCTTTTGGTCAAGCTATGTCTGGCTGCCATCGCAACATTGACTGCCTCGCAGGTTGTCGGCGTATTTGAATCATACATCAACAGCTGGGTATCTGAACGCATCGTCTATGACATGAAGAACCAGATGTTCCAGCATCTCCAATCGATGCCGCATTCCTTCTTCACATCTGAGAAGCAGGGTGACATCATCACCAGAATGAATTCCGATATCTCTGGCGTATCAAGAGTCATAAGCTCGACGCTCACCAATATCGTGTCGAATGTCTGTACCGTCATCACAACCGTCATCGCACTGTTTGAGATAGATGCTAAGCTTTCACTCATTGGCATACTGGTAATCCCGCTTCTTGTATTGCCTACAAAGTCTGCGGGCAAGAACAGATGGCAGCTCTTGTCTGAATCACAGGCCAAGGCTGATGAACTGAACGATGTAATCAATGAATCATTATCTGTATCTGGCTCATTGCTGATAAAGCTCTTTACCCAAGAAGCAAACATCAACAACAAGTTCGATAGGCTCAACAAGGAAGTCTCTCAGCTCTCGCTGAAAGAAACCAGAGCCGGTAGCTGGTTTAGAGTCGTAATGGGCATCTTCACCAATCTTGGACCTCTATTGATCTATCTGGCAGGCGGCTATCTGATAATCAAGATGGGCAACACCGCACTTACTGTCGGTACCATCACCGCAACCGTAAACATGATCAACAGGCTATACAGACCAGTTGAATCACTGCTCAACGTATCTGTCGATCTCACGAGATCGATGGCTCTGTTCGAAAGAATCTTCAGTTATCTTGATATGGATCCTGAAGTCAAAAACAAGAGACATCCTATCAAGCCGCCATTCACTTGGGCTACCGATATCTCATATGAAAATGTCGAGTTCTATTACTCGCCAGATGTTCCGCTTATCAAGGATCTTACCTTCAAGGTTCCTACCGGCAAGATGTATGCCATAGTCGGTCCATCCGGATCAGGAAAGTCTACTGTCGTGAATCTGCTGCCTAGACTCTATGATGTCAAAGGCGGTGCCGTTAAGATCAACGGCTGCAACGTCAAGGATATGGATCTGACCTATCTAAGAGAGAACATCGGTATGGTTACCCAGGAAGCCTATATGTTCAATGGCACAATCAAAGATAACCTGCTGTTTGCGAAAGCTGATGCAACACAGGAAGAGATCGAAGAAGCCTGCAAAGTCGCAAACATCCATGACTTCATCGTATCTCAGCCCGAGGGCTACAACACTCCTGTAGGAAACCGCGGACTCAAGCTGTCAGGCGGCGAAAAGCAGCGATTATCTATTGCCAGGGTAATTCTGAAAGACCCTAAGATCCTGATTCTCGATGAGGCAACATCGGCACTTGACTCGATATCAGAAAGCTCAATCCAGAACGCACTCGATATCCTGATGAAGAATCGTACTTCCATCGTCATAGCTCACCGATTATCGACCATTCTCCAGGCTGATAAGATTCTGGTAATCTCTGATGGACGTATCGTCGAAGAAGGCGAACACGAAGAACTGCTGAAGATGGATGGTGTATACAAGCAGCTATATGAAACGCAGTTCAGAAAAGTCATCGAAATGGAAGGCGACAAAAAGGATGATGACGAAGACAAAGATTAGTATTCAAAACGCATCTAGATGATGCGTTTTTTAACCTTAGTTATACCTATATACTCTGCTTCCGTAAGAATTCTCTTTTATATTAATCTAGGCAGAAAACCATTAAGTCTTCAGCTTAATGGATGAATGCCAAGATAGTTAACCTTGGTTTTCAATATATCTTCTTATAGTTTCAGGACTTGCTTCGCCTATTGAACAAGCAAAATACCCATCTGACCAAAAAGTATGTTCTTTCCAGAAGTGTTTAGATAAATAAACAGGAAAGTGTTTCCACCTTCTGTTAACCAAATATCTTTTTCAATACCTTCCTTAACTGCTCAATTATCACTCCAGCCATCAACAATAGGAGAACCGTTCCGACATTCACGACACCGCCTAGCAGATATCCGGCTATCAGGAAAGCTGCATCGGTAATCCATTTTACTGTATGGTACTTCTCGACATTGAAGGCCTTCATCAGGCCAAAATTGAGACAGTCAAGATTTCCTAATCCCACATGGGCATACTGCTGCAGAGACAGTCCAAGACAGTAGCATAAGATTCCACAGCTCATGAAGATGATTCTTACGATCAGCGAATCTGTCTCCAATATGAACAGGTTAGCGAAATCGATCATATATGAGCCAAACACCATACCAAACACTGTGGCAAGAGTGACATTCTTCCTGTCCAACACAAAGCCTATAATCACCTCAACTACCGCAACGATAAGGTTGCAGGTACCAACGCTTAATGGAAGATGCTTGCTTAAACCTACCACAAATACCGCCATAGGATTTCCGCCCAACAGCGATCTGTTGCCGAAGGATATTCCAAATGAGAATATCAGCAGGCCAAATATGAACAGTATGTAGCGAAGCGTCTTTCTTTTCATCAAATCATATTATATTAGTTTTTATGTTTTTGAGGATATCTAATATAATAGAGAAGTATCCACAGGAGGTATTCATATGCAAAACATCAGAAAGAAAGCTCTGCTTATTGCTGGCGTCATCTTTGCTTGCCTATCAGTAAACAGAATAGCTTTATATGTAAGAGATACATGGTTCTACCGCTATTCTATCGGCGATAACCTCAATTATGTGCTGCTTACGGCAACATATATCGTGTTCGCTCTATACTGTTTCCTTAAGAACAATCGCTACATTGGCTTATTGATTGGTTCAATCGTTTATACGCTGGTAACGGTTATAGATGGATTCAGCTTCACAAATATGCTTATCATTGCAGGTTCTGCCCTGCTTGTAGCCATTCTGTTTATGCTCTATAAGGGCAATCCTGCCCTGCTGCAGACAGTCTGGTTCATTCCTGGCGCCTTGATCTTTGCAGGCTTCTTCCTTTTTGATCTTCAGTATGGCTTCGGCTATCTGCAGTTCAAGGATCTCTTGATCTATTTTGAGCCATTAGGAGTCCTGCTGATGTGCCTAGGACTTTTGGATCTGGAATAAACTCCTTTATGGAGTTTTTAATTTGGAGGAATAAATAATGCAATTCTCATTCAAGAAAATCAACATCGAATCGCCTACACCTACTACCCAGTTTGGTCATTCCGTTCAGACCTATCTGCTTTCTGAATATCGCGATCATCTCTATGCCAGAGTATTTGGTCTCAAGCAGGATGATGAATGGATAATCCACATCTCTTTCGATCTTCTATGCATGGATCTTGAACACCGCAACCTTATTCAGGATGAAGTAAGGAAGTTCTACGGCAATGACAATATCCATCTCATCACTTCCGCAACCCATACCCACTATGCCAACAATCCTAAAGATGAGAAGTATCAGCCTTGGCTAATGAAGACTGTCATCAATGGCATCTGCTCAATGGAATACAAGGAATACGATGATGTCACAACTTCCTATCAGCACGTTCATACCAATGCTGTAGGCAAATCAAGAATCTCTGGATATGAGACAGGACTTGAGAATCTCTGTCTGATATCTCTTTTCTCAAAAGAAGAAAACCTTCTCAACATCGTCATAAACAACTGCCATCCTACAACGCTCATTGCTGATTCAAAGTTCTTCTCAGCTGAATATCCAGGCTATGTCCTGAAGCTTCTTGAAGACAGCGAACCAGGCAACTACACCTTCATTCAGGGCGCATCAGGCGATATCTCCTCACGTTTCACCAGAAGCGGACAGGGATATGAAGATATGGTCGCTGGTGCCGAGAAACTGTATGGCGAAATTTCAGAGCTAATGGATCATCGCAAAGACAATCTTGTACCATTCAAGATTGAATACAAAGAGGTTCCTGTCGAATATGAGCATGACTTCTCGCCAGTTGATCTCTCAAAGATCAGAAGCGACCTTTCGCCACGTGAACTTGAAACCATCAGAATAGGCCAGCAGGTCAGAGAGAAGATGAACAGCAATACCGATTCTGAAGGCAGAATCATGAACGTCATCAAGGAAGCTGCCATCGCCGCTTTAGATCTTGGCAGTGTCAAGATCATCTTCTTCCCTAATGAGATCTTCTCAGCCTATATGGAAGGTCTTGATCTCGACAAGACGATGCTTGTTTCATACTCAAACGGCTATGGACCATACGTTCTCCCTATCGACTTCCCATACATTACCTATGAGATGTTTACCGATACCCTGAGCAGAGACTGCAAGCTCAAGCTGATCGACATAATAAAAACCATCTAGTCCTTGCTAGATGGTTCGTCTTCACTGCTTTCGTTTTCAAACCGCTTTCTTACCCATTCAGGAAGAACCAGCGGTTTTTCTTTATTCTTCTTTGCCTGAATGACATGGTATTCCTTGTCATGCATATACTTGTCCAGTACCTTGTAGGCTGAATCGACCTGGAAGGTATCGACACCTGTCTTGCTTCCATCGGCAAGCACAAACTCAAGGAAATCATGGCCATCGGTATGTTCGATCTTCCATGACGCCACATCCTCATAGTCAAGCCAGAAAGCCTGCTCGCTGTTCTTGGAATTGTAGACGATCATGCCTTCATCATAGATGTCCAGCACCTTATGTTCTGGAATGAGGAACAGTACAGCCAAAGCCATCATCGCAAAGAATAGACCTAATATCTTTCCCAACAGATAAGGAACGAAGATGCCCAATGCCACACCAACAGCCAAACAGATGACTACGGCAAGCCTTGGCTTGAAAAGGACGATCTTTACAAGATTGCCTTTTGTCTTGACCTTATCTAGACTTACGAATTCTTTCTTTTCCATTCCATAAAAAGAGGTTGTCTCCAACCTCTATCCATTTCTTATAAACCGTTCTTTGAAAGCAGTTCAAGGAAGTTTTCGGTTTCGTTCATAGTAGTAAGTCTGCTAGTAAGAACGCCACCTCTGAGTTCAGCGATTCTGCGGTATACCTTCGCATCATCTTCAGTTACGGCAATAGACTTAGTAACCATCTTGTATGTTGTTCCGTTGATTGGAGCAGCATTGCCTACGTTTACAGCCTGAACTTCAACGCCAGACTCAAGAATATCCAACGCATCCTGAGGGAACTTAGCGATGACGAACATCGTCTCCTCTGGATGGTCCTTAGCATACTGGATTGTTTCGGCAACAGTCAGAACCAATACGGTGGTTCCACGTGCAGCCATAGGAAGCGCCATCTTCTGGATTGGGTCGGCAGCAACCTTGTCATTGCATACGATGATCTTGTCAGCACCGATGGAATTCATCCAAGTAACGGCAACCTGTCCATGGATCAGTCTATTATCAATTCTTAAATGTGTAATCATGAGATACCCCTTTCATCCATCTCATTATATCATCGCATAAATAAAAATGTGCAAGCGTTTTCAGCCTGCACATTCTTTTATTCTTTTTTTGCCTCTTCTTTTAGATTAAGCCATCCAGCCTAATGCACCAAGAGCGAATGCAACTACGAATAAGATAAGGATTACTGTCAGAGGAGAAGTCTTCTTGTACTTGATTAAGTACCAGCATCCGAATGTTAATGCTAATGGTACTAAGCAAGGGAAGATAGCATCCAATACTGACTGTAAAGTCTTAGCTTCAACTGTAGAACCTTCGATTGTCAGGTCAGAACCTAACTTAACTGGTAATGTAGCACCGATCATAGAAGGAACGAAGCCGCCCATTACAGTAACGCCGAGGATAGAAGCAGCAACCTGAAGTTTATCAAGAGTACCAGCACCTGATACATCGTTGATAACGTTAACGCCCTGCTTGTAGCCATAGTTGAATAAAGGCCAACGTAATACGAATAATGCAACCAATGGAAGTGTAGAAGCTAAGATAGCGCCTACAGCTGAACCTTCGTTTGCAAGACCAGCAGCGATGATGTTGAATGGAGGAGTAACGAGTACAGCCTGGATTGTATCACCGATACCAGCTAAAGGACCCATAAGGGCAACCTTAAGGTTGTCGCCTACTTCTGGCTGGTAAGCTTCTTCCAAAGCTACGTCAGCACCGAAGATAAGTGCAGAAGCACCTGGGTGAGTATTGTAGAACTGCATGTGTCTTTCAAGTTCACGACACTGCTTTTCTTCAGTTTCATATAATTCTTTGATTACAGGAACCATTGCGTATGCATAGCCACCAGCCTGCATCTTTTCATAGTTCCAGCACCACTGTAATGCCCAGTTATGTCTTGAGCAAGCTTTCTTTAAAGCACCCGCAGTTAACTTATTAGACATTATTTAGCACCTCCTACAAAGAAACTAGCTGCAGCTAAACCAACTAAAGCCAGAGCCAGAGTTCCCATACCAGCGTAAGCATAGAGAACGAAACCGATAATGAAGAATGGCCAGTACTTCTTGAGATCCATGTAAGAAAGAAGAAGTGCGAAACCAACGGCTGGTAATACCTTACCAACAACTCTCAAACCGTTAGCGATCCACTCGATAGATGTAGCGAAGTTTGTAACTGCTACAACGTTATCGATTAAGATCATACCGAATACAACTGGTAACATACGTGATAAAGCCCATGGAAGAGTACCGCAAAGAGTTGCTAATTCGAACTTCTTGATGTTGTTCTCAGCCAAAGCCTTTTCACCTAAGTGCTGGAATACAGTAGTAGTAGCTCTACCTAAGATATCCATTTCAGACATCAGCAGGGAGATACCCTGTGCTACGACGATACCAGCGTCGACGTTTCCTGTCTTTGCACCAACAACGGTACCGAAAATAGCACCAGTGATGAAATCAGGAATTGTTGCACCACCATAAGTATAGAAACCTAAGCTGTTGATAAGCATAACTGAGCCTACCTGTAAGCCTGTGTTGATATCACCAACGCACAGACCAGCTAAGATCGCTGTAATTATAGGAGTACGAACACCGATTCCGGATAAATCTAGAACCATAGCCACACCTGACCATAGACCTAAAATTATACCCAACATTAAATTGCTCATATAATTTATGAACCTCCTTATACTATTATTATAGTTAGTCAATTCACAAGTTTCAACAATTTTCACATAATCATCACATAATCATCACATATGCTAAAATAGATAAGAAGCTGAGGTAAAAACTATGCAACTCAAATTCTATAAGAAATCAACATTATTGCTTGGCTTGGTTCTGGCCATCGATGCCCTTGCCATTGCCTTGCTTATCATTTATCGCGAAGCCTGGGCTGACCACAAGTTTGCGGTCATCGCTGGATTCGTTCTCTTCCTGTTTATCCTGTCGACCTGCTATTCATACTATGATCTGAATGCCGACAAGAACATGATCAGGAAGATGGTAGCCAACGGCGATGTCGCCATGGCCAACGTCAAGAGCGGAACATTCGTAAGATTCGCTAGAGACGCAAGACTCAGAAACCATGTCTACTGGAAGCTTGACATCGATCTATATGATGATGATATGCAGAAGATCTCCAAGACCATCGTCGAGAAATTCTCCACTCACCAGACATCCATTCCTGAAGGCTTTGTATATGTCACTTACGACAAGAACAGACCAGATGACATACTGATCATTCCTAATGTCATCATCTCTTCCATCCCTGAATACGAGACGCTGGTAAGAGAATATGAGAAAAAGATCAAGCCCAAATATCTCAACGCCTACTATAAGGATGGCATGATTCTCCAGTCCTACAAGGACTCGATCCAGGAAGAGAAAGCCTACTACAAGGAGTTCCTGGAAAAGGTAAACGAAACCACCAAGAAGAGCTAAGCTCTTCTTTTTTTATCCATATGGCTATATAATTGAAAAGTCGGCTTATGGATGCATATGATTTCAACAAAGATTTGGTATTAGATGAATCGCAAGATTCTAGACATAGAAGATTTAGAAGACACACTATCAAAACGCTCTTTACCTTAAATCTATTTTTGTTGTGCTTCGCCTTTCTATGCATGAAAGTGACGGACATCATCCACGCCTACACCTTCTCTCATCAGGAACATGATGCCATAACCTGCTATCGTGCAGAGAAGCTAAAGGATAGATATCTTTCAACATATTCATATCTTGACTCAAGAGCCAACAACGTCGATCTCGATACGCTCAACAGGTCCATGAAGGCCAGCTATCGCGGCGACTTCGACTATGAAGAATATTCAGGAACATTTGGTCCATATACAGATGAAGCATGGTCTGTCTGGTCACATGCCAACGTTCTCTACTATCAAGGTCTGATTCATGGTTCCGACAATAGCAGACAATGTACCTTCTTCGCCCAGATGTGGTTCTATGACATCTATGGCTTCAACTCATCACTTGATGGACCAAGCGGCGATGGAGCGCACTTCGCCTACAACGTCTATTACGCCAACACCTATCTAGATGATGAAGGAAATATATGCTATCTATTCTCCCTTGACGATTTCCCTAAAGCTATGGGACTCATATCGATAAGAAGTTCTGCAAACCCTGATGGACATGTCGTATGTGTAGATGAGGCAGATTACTTCAGCAACACCATCACCATCTCCGATGGCAACACCACCAACATCGGCGATGTGACAATCAGAAAAGAGATGAGCTTTGATGAGTTCTACAGCACATATCCTGGATACTATGTATATGTCAATCCAACTTCAGAGCTAGCTTTATCAATAACAGAAAAAAGAGCTGATTACTAATGATCGGCTCTATTTATCTATATATTCCTAATTACGCCATTTGCCTTAGCCAAGGCTTCAATGGCTTTTTCTTTATCATAGCCAAACAGAATCATGACAATCGCCAGCTTGCAGCTGTTGTCTGTTTCCTTGAGGACGGCATTGGCCGTCTCATAGTCGCAGTCCGTTGCCTGCATGACGATATTGTGGCATCTTTCTACCAGCTTCTCGTTTGTGGCCTTCACATCAACCATCAGATTGCCATAAACCTTTCCGACCTTGATCATCGTTACGGTTGAGATCATGTTCAGGATGATCTTCTGGCAGGTTCCTGACTTAAGTCTGGTCGAGCCAGTCAGCACCTCTGGACCGGCACTTACTTCGATTGGATAGTCGACATGCTTGGCAATCTCGGTATTCATGTTGCAACACAAGCAGCCTGTAGCTGCGCCGATTTCTCTTGCATAATCCAATCCGCCTATGACATATGGCGTTCTGCCGCTGGCAGCAATGCCCAGCACGAAATCTTCGCTTTTTAGATCTATCTTCTGCAGATCGCTTATTCCCAGTTCCTTAGAATCTTCAGCGCCCTCTACAGCCTTCACAAAAGCCATGTCGCCTCCGGCAATGAGCCCCACAAATCTTTCGCAGTTGAAGGTTGGCACAACCTCTACAGCATCCATAAGGCCCATTCTGCCGCTGGTTCCCGCACCCATGTAGATGATGCGTCCACCCTTTTCATAGGTTTCGACAGTCTTGTTTATCAATGCCGCGATCTCAGGCAAAGCCTTTCTTACAGCCTCCAGGACATTCTTGTCTTCCTCGTTCATCAAAGAAAGGATCTCTTCAATGCTTAGGACATCAAGGTTCATGGTGCCGGTGTTTCTTGTCTCGGTAGATAAGCCCTTGAGATCTACTTTTGCCACAACTTTCCTCCGATATAGGTAGCCTTGGTGTTGAAGTTATCATCGAAGACAGCGATATCAGCCTTGTAGTTCTCCTTGATGAGACCTCTGTTGTTTATTCCTAGCATGCGCATCGGATTGATGGTGGCAGCATTCATGGCTGTCACGAAATCGATGTTTGCTTCGTGGATCGCATAATCGAGAATGTGATTCAGCTTATGGCATGAGCCCGCCAATGTTTCGGTACCGGTGATGTAGCCTACGCCATCCTTGGTGATGGTGGTTGTACGTCCCTTATCCTCGAAGGTGTATACGCCAGGCTTGAGGCCCTTGATGTTTACGGAATCGGTAATGAGGATGAACTTGTCCTTGCCTTTTACCTTAGCCAGAATGTTGGCAGCATACTTATTGACATGGATGCCATCGCAGATGCATTCAGCGTAGCAGTTGTCATGATACATGGCAGCACCGACAACGCCAGGTTCACGATGATGCAAGCCCTTCATGCCGTTGTATGTATGGGTGAAGCTTGTTGCGCCATGTTCAATGGCTTCCTTGCAGATATCGAAAGTTGCGCCAGTATGTCCCAAAGAAACCTTCATGCCCTTTGATACGCAATAGTCGATTACCGAATAGTCGCCATTGAGCATTTCAGGGGCAATCATCACATAGATCAGATGTCCCTTGCAGGCATCATTGAACTCGTCGATGACTTCCTTGTCAGGAATGATCTGGAAATCAAGATTCTGGGCTCCTCTTTCCTTTCCTGAACAGATGAATGGCCCTTCCTCATATACGCCAAGGATGTTGGTGCCGAATGTTGGCTTCTCGATGAACTTGCCGATATTCTTGAGGGCCTTCACCAGACCCTTTCTTGGGAATGATGAGATGGAAGCCAAGGTGCTTGTGACACCTTCGCTTGGAAGATATGATGTCCATTCCTTCAGCCACTCCAATGTTGCGGTATTGGACTCTAATTTGTTGTAGCCATGATTGTGGATATCACACAGACCAGGCATAACAATCTTGTCGCCATAGTCCTTGTCGGCCTTGAACAGACCATATGGATATACGCCAGTGATCGTATCTCCTTCAATCTTGATCTGCCTAGGCTGCAGCTTCTCTTCAAAATAGACTCTCTTTGACTGTATTATCATTGTTTTTCTCTCCCTTATGATTATGATAGCACCGCTATGCTTGACTATCTAAACAGCAGGATGGTCGATACTGCCACCAGCATCTGGCACACCACATTGGATATCTCGATTGCCCAATGGACCTTGGGCTTCTTGAGATCCGATCCGATGCCCACCAGACACAGGAACACAAACAGGCAGATCGCCACACCATACATTGCAATGCACAGCATCTTTCCTGATTTTATGGCCAAGGCAATAAGCGATGAATAGATCAATATATAGCCTACAGCTCCTGTCAGTACGGCTGCCGTATTGAACTTGCCGGTCCTGTATACGATGAATGCCAATAGGGCCACAACGCATATAAGCATGATCGCAAGCACGGCGAAGCTCAATCCCAGCACATGACTTGATAAAGCCATGCCTGAAAGCAATATTCCCGAATTGACGTAGAACACCAGATTGACGGGCATCTTGAATTCAAACTTTCCTAGTCCCACCAGACACTTGACGGTCGGGATAGTGAAGCCAAAGACAAGCGACATGAGCATGCCTATGGCATAGATGATAAGGACTGGCTTTGCCATAAGAGACTTCATGTTCAATAGAACCGTAATCGAAGTGATGCTGTAGAAGATCGGATTGATATAGTCGAACAATCCTAAAGCTAGCGAGAATGAATTCATTTTTTCTTTGTTATTCATATGACCTCCAGACGAAAATGATGAATGATGCTTGATGCTAAATTAAGAAGCCCTTGCGGGCCTCTATTAGAAGTGCTTAACTCTTCCCTTGAAGTGTTCGTAGATGGCGTCGTTGTCGAAGCCGTCGACGTTCTGCGACTGGAAGACATATGGACGCTTGCCATGAGACAGCACGATCTTGATTGCTTCCGATACGATGGTGTTGACCAGGAACATGGTTACGATCGATGAAGCAGGACCGGTCTTGATGCCATCAAGGTCAAGAGTCGCATCAGCTGTAGGAACGCATGAGTCGATTACGCAGTCAACGCATTCGAACAGTCTCTTGCCGCTTGGATGTCTTGAGGTCTGGTTTCTTGACTGCTCAAGGTTCGTCAAAGCGATGGTGTATACGCCTTCCTTCTGGCAACGCATTGCCATCTCGATAGGCATAGCGTTTCTGCCGGAATTGGAAGTGATGATCATGATGTCGCCTGGCTGGATGTTGTAGGAATCATAGATGACATCAGATACGCCTGAAGTCTTCTCCATGGCACCAGAACGCTGAGCACCGAATGATGTAAGCGTATCTGGGTCCAGCATTGCGTCAACATTGCCCAAGCCACCCGCTCTTGCGAACAGTTCGATTCCCAGCATATGCGAATGGCCTGTACCGAAGGTGTGGATCACCTTGTCGTTCTCGATGTTCTCAGCGAACTTCTCTGCAAGTTCCTTGATCACATCCTTATTCTTTTCTTCCGCTGTCTTGATGACTTCAAGCAGCTTATCTCCATATTCAAAATTCATCTATGCTCTCCCTTCATATTTCTTGTTCAATGCATCGTCATGAGCCTTGTCGCCTGTCAGCACTGGAAGCTCATATCCGTCTTCCTTCAGCAGTTCGTTTGTTCTGGCAGCCAATGACTGGGCTATGCAGTTGTTGCAGATGGAAGATACTGAACATACCTTCGCAACGCCTTCTGTCTCGATGAGCGCATCGCCATGAGGACCACAGTTGTCGATGACGATATCGCCGAATTCATATAGCTTCTTGCCGCTTGGATGTCTTGGCTCTTCAGCCAATGTATGCTTCATCGAAGTGATGATTATTACCTTATGTCCATTCTCCTTGGCCAGCTTGGCGATATCGATGACGATGCCGTTGATGCCGCTGTTGGAAATGACGATGAAGATATCCTGTGGCTTGATGTCATATAGGTTATATAGTCTTTCGGCCATGTTTGGACGTCTTTCGAAGATATTTACTCTATCCATGAATTCCTCAAGAGGAACGCCACCCTGGGTAACGAAATCAGACATCTCCATGATATGGATAGGAACCATGGCGCCTATTCTGCCCTTGATGTCGATGCCAAGGCCAACCGAATGTCCAGAACCGAAGACATGGACTACGCCACCCTTTTCGATGCATTCTGTCATGGCTTTGGCTGTTGCCTCGATATTCTGCTCTTGCGAATCATAGAGATGATCCAGAAGAGCTATGATCTCATCCTTGAATGTCTTAGCTTCAATCATGTTATCTTACTCTCCTTTCGTAAGGATCGGTCAGGGAATTGTTGTGCACGTCAGCTCCCTTGATATTGGCAGAAAGAAGAACTGGAGCCTCCTTGCCTGAACTTACATAGTAGTTGTATACCTCAGCCGTCAGCATCTGAGCGATGACGTTGGCAGTAGTCGAAGACAATTGACCAATGGCTGTATCGCCGATATGCATGGCGATATCAGGATCATCAGCGCCCATATCGAGCCACATGTCGCAATAGTCGAGAAGATTGCTGCCGGTCTTGTCATATGACTTCTTGTTTATTACCGCAACTACCTTCTGTCCATTTTCCTTGTATCTCTTGGCTAATGCCAGAACAACCGGCTCATTGCCGTAGTAGCTTACCAGACAGATCATATCGCGATCATCCATCTGATAGAACTCGAAGAACTTGTCTACAGCGCTTGCGTCGTTCAGTATCTCGCCAGAATCGATATCCTTCTGGTCAACCTTTCCTGCCAGCATCAGATCCTTGAACTTGAGTCCATGATATGGAGCGATGCCGCCTGCACGATAGTTGAGCTCATTGACGAACTCTTCGCCATGGTTTACGCCGAAAAGCTGCACAACACCAAGATTCTCCATGCACTCGCCAAAAAGCTTTGCGACCTCTTTGTATTTCTCGTGTTCGCATTCATAAACAGCCTTGATTCTTTCTTCAATCAGATCAAAGTACTGTCTTTTGATATCCATTGATATTTTCCCCCTTGCTTTATCTTCATTATACCTCATGTGTTATACTATATTTGCAAAACGGAGGTTTTTATGAAAGGTATCGTTATCACAAGCCATGGACCAATGGCACAAGGCATTCTTGACACAAGCAAGCTATTCTTCGGCGAACAGCCACAGATGGTAGCCAGATGCTTATTCGCAGAAGACAACCCCGATGATTTTGTCGATACATTGAAGGCCGCTATCGCTGAAGTAGACACAGGCGATGGCGTCATCGTATTCTGCGATATGCTGTTTGGCAGCCCATGCAACTGCATGGCTAGAGTTCTGGCTGAAGATCTAGATAATCCTAAGCTGGAGATCGTTACAGGCGTAAACCTGGCCATGATCCTTCAGATTCTGGCAGTCAGAGAGAACGCCGAAGTTTCTGTTGAAGAACTGCTTGATGCAGGTCATCAGGGAATCGCTGATCTCAAGGCTATCCTGAAGCAGAACATGTAGTGCCTCAAGGCAAAATATGCACAATCTTGAAGTCTCATCGAGACTTCTTTTTATTTGACAAGCTGCTGATACAAATAGTACAGTTAATACAGATGGAGGATAAACATGTATCTGATTAATCTGCAAGGCAAAGAATCCATTTACACCCAGATCAAAAAGCAGATCATCCGCTTTGTTGAACTGGGAGTCCTCAAGCCAAACGACAAGCTGCCAAGCGTCAGATCTCTGGCAAGCGATCTGGGAATCAATCCCAATACTGTGGCCAGAGCATACGCAGAACTTGAGGAAGAGGGGATAATCTACACACTGAACAAGAAGGGCGTGTTCGTATCCGACCGCAAGGTCGATAGCCTCATCGTTGACCAGGCCATCATCGCACTTGAGACGCTCAAGAACGATGGACTGAGCAGACAAGAGGCTTTGAAGATACTGGAAAAGGTATATAAGGAGAACGACAATGCTTAAGATTGAAGGAATACACAAAAGCTTCAACGAAAACGAAGTCCTGAAAGACATAAGCCTTGATATCGACAATGGATCGGTATTCGGTCTGGTCGGAATCAATGGCGCAGGCAAGTCTACGCTTCTGCGTCTGATTGCGGGCGTATACATGCCGGATGATGGCCACATAACATTGGATGGCCAAGATACATATGCACAGCCAGAGACAAGAAAAGACATCGTCTTTGTTTCTGATGAGGGATACTTCCCTAGTGCCTCTACCATCAAAGATCTCAAGATCTTCTACGAATCATTCTATTGCCTTGACGAAAGCCTCTATCATAAATATCTGAACATGTTTGGCCTAGATGAGAACGCCCAGATTTCAGGCTTCTCCAAAGGCATGAAAAGGCAGACAATTCTTGTGTTCGCCTTGGCGATAAAGCCAAAGCTCCTGCTTCTGGATGAATGCTTCGACGGACTTGATCCATTGGCGCGGCTCAACTTCAAGAAGGCGCTGATTGACCTGATTGAAGAAAGAGACATAACCATCATCATTTCAAGCCACAACCTCAAGGAACTTGAAGACATCTGCGACAGCTTCGGTATTCTAGAGAATGGACAGATCAATACCTATGGTGACCTGCAGGAATCCAAGGATAGAGTTGCCAAGTTCCAGCTGGCCTATAGCGACAATGCTGAACATGATTTCAGATCAAGATTCGAAGTCCTTTCCGAAAAGAAGGAAGGAAGAGTCATCACCTTGGTGGTCAAGGGAGATGTCGAAAGCATCAGAAAAGAGATTGCCGAAACCGATCCTCTCATCATGGATGAGCTTCCTGTCAATTTCGAGGAACTCTTCATATATGAAGTCGAAAGCAGAGGTATGCTGAATGAATAGAAACTATCTGAACTATCTATTGAGGTCAAAGAGAAATCTCATCATCTTCGTTGCGATATCCTTTGCCCTGATATACTTCTCATCTGTAGCTGCCATGAATACAGAGACATTCGCTCTTGGTGCGGTTACTGTTGTAGCGTTTGTTATGTCCTTTGTGCTGGTGCCGGTCATCTTCAGCTATGTCTTCAGCAAGAAAGCCGTTGATGCCTACTTCGCTCTTCCGATCTCAAGGAAGGAGCAGCTGGTCACATCGCAGATCTTCATTGACGCCCTAATCCTGGTTCCTACCTTGGCATTAGATCTGGTATCGCTTTGTCTTGATGGGCCACATTTCACTGGCTATCTTCTCTACATTCCGATCATAGTCATCGCCATCATCACAACCGTTGCCTTCATCAGCGGACTGTTCTTCCAGGCCAATTCGCTGTTTGATGGCGTCGTCATCGCAAGTGCTTATCTGATTGTTCTGCTGTTTGTCTATATCAGCATCTGCGAGCTCAGCGATATCTACATCTATGGCGGCAACTTCCCATACATCGACGATGTCTTCGAATATCTGAGCATCATCTATTCGAGCGCCAGCGCTCTTGGATTATGCCTATCCCTGATGCAAGGCAAAGCCATCGAGTTCATTGATTTCATTCCGTTCTTTGTCTGCATTGCAGCCCATTGGGCAATAGCGGTATGGATGATGAAGAACGACTTCATCGAAAGGAAAACGGAAAGAGCCGAAAGCATCTCTAGCAAGTTCACTGCCTATCCGCTGGTCATTGGACTCTATACCTTCTTTGTGACATTCATATCTGTCTGCGGAAACGCCCAGACCGACTTCAGCGGACTGCTGTTTACGCTGTTTCTGACCTTCATATTCTTTGAAGTAGGCAACTGTGTCTACAGAAGAAAAGTCAAGCTTACTCTGAAGGATGTCGGCATCTTCGTCATAGGCGTAGCCTTATCTTTCCTGATCTGCTTTATAGCCTTCAAGACAAGAGGCTTTGGCCTTGCGGACAACTACATAAAGGATCCATACAATATCGCATATAGGATCGATGAAAACTACTATCGTGATGATCTTAAAAACGATGAATTCTTGAATCTCATCAAAAAGAAGATTCCAGATGCTGAAGGATATAATGTAACGATCCAGGTTGATATAAGCAGCAAAGACATCAAGAACAGCAGCGAAATCATCGAATATATGGAAAGTCTGCGAAAAGATGTCATTGATGACTATTACAGCGACTTCATGAATTTCAGTGGAATAAGAAGAAGCTGTCTGACCGTCTTCACAAATATAAAAGAGAACAAGAACGGCAGCTTCACCCAGTACATCTATGATGATGCTGAGGAATACAGGTCATATCCATTTGGAGAAGTCCGCAAGCTGACTCTTGATGATTACCTCTATCTTGAGAGATTCGGCGATGTGCAGGTGCTGGTCTGGGGCAGATTCGAAACCAAAGAGCTTTCTTCTCTATCAGATCTACTGGAAGGCTAGCTCAATTCAGAAACAAACAAAAAGGCTGTCTGACATCCAGACCAATCTGGAGCAATGACAGCCTTTTATCTTATGCTGTGTTCTTTTGTCCACTTCGAGGTGTAGTAGTACAGCGTCGCCAGGATGCCCGCAACACTATATCCAAATGCTGTGCCATAATACAGAACCCTTACATCATGAGCAATGCCAAGTCCGATTCTGACAAACAGATACTTACAGATGACCTGCGAGAAGATCGCTATCAGCATCGGATATTTTACGTTGCCCGCACCACGGCAGGCAGCGTTGTATACATGGGAGAAACCGATGAAGAACAGTCCAAATGCCGAGTTCCTCAGCATCTGCGTTCCGTAGTATATGACGCCAGGATCCTTGTTGAAGCAAGAAATGAGCCATGGAGCCGCTGCATACATGATTGCGATGACGACAGTCGTATAGACACCGGAAAGAATCGCTGATTCCTTGATGGATTCACGGACACGATCAAACCTTTCTGCACCGACATTCTGAGCCACCAGCGCCATGGTTGCGCTTGCGACAGCACATGATATCAGCTGTCCCCAGGAGCTGACCTTCTCCGCAACGCCGATACCGGAAATCACTTCATTAGGGAAGGTATTGATGAACGACTGCACCAACATTGAGCTGAATGCTATAAGCATGTTCTGGAAGCCAGCCGGGATACCAAGCCTGCAGATATCCTTTATGACCTCAAAACTGAAGTCGAGATTATGGATATCGAAATCGATGCCATCATAGTTGAACATCAGATTCAAGGCTAATATATCCATCAGAAACTGCGACAGGATGGTCGCAATGGCAGTACCTATCACATCAAGGTCAAACACCCTGACAAGAATTATGCCCAGAAGCACGTTGGCTATAGAGCTCACAATCGAATAATAGAGCTGATGTCTGGTATCGCCGAAGCTCCTTAAGATATAGAAGCACATCTGGCTTGTCAGGACAGCTGAATTGCCAAGAATATAGACCCTAAGATAGCTCATCGACAGATCATATATGTCTGGTCCGATATTGCATAGCTTCATCATCAGCGGCAGAATCAGTTCAGCCAATACCGTAAGCAATATTCCACCCACAACCGCAAAGACAATCGAGGAATCTAGAGTCTTCTTCAGGTTCTTCTTGTCGTCTGCACCGAAGTATTTGGCAACCAGTATTCCAGCACCCATGCCAAGTCCATAGAAGGTATAGTCGAAGATGTTGCAGATCCAGGTCGAAGCGCTGACGGCACTCAAGGCCTTCAGCGACACGAAGTTGCCGACGATCAGAGAATTGGTGATGTTGTAGAGCTCTGAAAAGATGCTTGAGACAAAAACAGGTACCGCAAATCTATAGATCTGGGACCTGATATTTCCTTCAGTCATCGTGGCTACTTTGGTCTTTGACATACAATACTATTATTGCATCTGCCTTTTGTCCTTTCAAGGCGAGTAATATACAATAATCATGGATAAGGTGATAGATATGACTAAGATTGCTCTATTTGATTTCGACAACACGCTATACTCCCACAAGACCTACACCATTCCTGAAAGCACCAAAAAGGCTCTCAAGGAACTCAAGGAGAAAGGCGTCATCATCGTTCTGGCAACCGGACGTTGCGAGTTTGAGATGGAGACATATTTCGATATCGAAGAATATGGCTTCGACTACAGGGTTCTCCAGAATGGACAGATCATCATCGACAAAGACAAAAACATCATCTATTCAGCTCCTATCACCGGAATAGATAAAGAGAATGCTCTAAAGATCTTCCAGAACAAGACAATTCCGATGATATTGGCAACCATCGATGACTATTATCTAAACTATGCCAACGATCAAGTGAGAACGACTGTCGAAAGCGTGTCCTCCCCTGTTCCTGAAATCAAAGAATATGATGGCAAGGACTTCTACATGATGTCGATCTTCCCTGGCGAAGCAGAACATTTCGATGAGTTCATCGAGGTCAACTTCCCTAACTGCTATGCCACCATCTGGACGGTCGGTTCTTACGACATCCTATACAAAGGCTGCGACAAAGGCAATGGCCTGAAGAGGCTAACTGAGCTTCTCAACATCGACATAAAAGACACTATAGCCTTCGGTGATGCAGACAACGATATCGCCATGATCGAATCTGCCGGCATTGGCGTCGCTCTAGGAAACAGCTGCGACAATCTCAAGAAGGTTGCCGATTATGTGACGGACGATATCGATGAAGATGGCCTATACAATGCTCTGAAGCATTTCAATATCATATAACCGCCAAGGCGGTTTTTTTAATCTAAAAAGGAAGCTAATAGCTTCCTGTCTGTCCTCCATCGATCCTGATGATCGTGTTGTTTATGTAGTCTGCTTCATTTCCTACAAGGAACCTCACAAGATAGGCAACCTCTTCTGGTTCGCCATATCTTCTGCATAATATCTTTTCAGTCTCCTCTTTGAGGAATTCTTCATCATATCCTGCAAGTTCGCTTTCTGTTCCGATAAAGCCCGGTGCAATGGCATTGACATGGACATATGGTGCATATTCAATGGCCAAGTTGTGGGTCAAGGAATTGAGTGCTGCCTTTGATGCATCATAGTCAAAGCACATCGGATAATAGGAATTCATGCCATTGGTCGAAGAGATATTTATGATTCTGCCATATTCCTTCTCCAGCATCTTCTTTCCCACCCTTCTGCTGCAGTTGTAGGCTCCAACGACATTCACATCAAGAATCCTGCGGAACTCTTCAGCATTCTTCAAAGAAAACAGATTCGGCATATCGACAGCTGCGTTGTTCACAAGCACATCGACAAGGCCCATTTCCTTTTCGATCTTTTCGACCATCATATCTACTTCATCTTCCTTGGAGACATCTGCCTTTATCGCCATGCATCTTCTGCCGTATTCAGAAACGATCGTTTCCTTCAGCGCAAAAGCCTCAGTCTCTGAGCTGAGGTAGTTTATTGCGATATCATATCCATTCTTGGCCAGCTCCAGGGCTATGGCTTTGCCGATGCCCTTGGCTGCCCCTGTAATAAGCGCAATCATAATTAGAAAAAAGAGCCTTTAGGCTCTTCCTGAATATTTGCCATCCAATGTGCTGACTGCAATCTTCTCGCCCTGCTCAATGAACTGAGGAACTCTGAGCGATAAGCCTGTTTCAGTGACAGCATCCTTTGACTGTGTAGATGGAGCACCCTTGATTGCTGGGCTAGTCTCTGTGATAGTCAGGTCAACTGTTGCTGGCAGAGATACATCCAATACATTTCCTTCAAAGAACATTACGCCTACTTCCATGCCTTCAATCAAGAAATACTTGTTGAAGCCGATGTGCTCTTCAGAAAGCTCATATGTTTCATAGGTTTCGCCATCCATGAAATAGTAGGTATTGTCTGACATATAAGAATATGTAACTCTCTTCTTCTCGATGTTTGCTGCATCAAACTTTGTAGATGCGTTGAAGTTTCTTTCCTGTGTTGATCCAGTCTTAAGATTCTTCATCTTGGTCTTAAGAATAGCTGCGCCCTTGCCTGGCTTTACATGCATGAATTCCAATACAACCCATGGGTCGCCATCAACCATTACTGTTAATCCTGTCTTAAAATCTCCTGCTTCAATAGCCATAATTCACCTCTTAATATTTTTCCTTATATATTATATCAGTTTTGCATCATTTTTCATTATGAGTTGCACTGCATTTGTGCTGTATCGGTCTGATGTTCTCTGATGTATCTGGTCCACTTTATGTAGCCATATGTCGTGTTTGTGAAATAAGCAAGCTTAAGGATAAGCAGAACATATTGGCCTGAAAGTACATTGATGATCGCTTCCAGCAATGCGCACAGATACCAGGCGAGCCACTGTTCTCTCAAACGGAAGAAGATGAAGAGTCCGTTGGCGATGCCGACAGCTGAAGCACAGGCATCAAGATAGATGATGGCTGTCTCAAGCTCTCTTCTGCCCTTCAGGAAGTCTGTCCGTATGTCTAGACCACTGATGATGTAGCCAACCACGATTGTCCATACTACAATAGCCAAGACTATCAGCATCTCCTGATAGCCTTTAAGCCTTCTGACGATCGTCAGCTCATCATCTTCATCATCTCTATGTCTTGACCAGCTGATGAAGCTGATGATGTCGATCGGAAGCCAGAACAGCAGAGTTACTGCCATGGTCGCAAAGCGATACATCAGGACCAGACTCATGGCAATTTCGGTTATCTCAACCAATACCGAAACCAAGAAATTGTATCTTGACTGCTTTGATATCAGAAGTTCACACAGCACATTCAGGAAAGTATCAAGCAGATACAACAGCATGATCACGATGCCATTGACACCGTTAGCGCTCTCTTCTGGGAAGATAGCCGCAAAGATTCCTGCCAGTATCATGACCGACACAAACCAGATCTTTTCGTATGCGTTGAATCGCTTGCCAAAAAGAAGGATTACTCCGATCGCAATCGCCAGGATCAATGAAGATGTGCCAAAGTTGAATGTTCCATTCAGCTCATCAGCCATTCTTTCTCTATATGCATCGTTCATCTCTTCCTTGCTAGGATCTAAGTGATCAAACAGCAGCACTGTGCCATCTTTCATCACATATCTATATGCCTCTATCTCATCGCCCAACAACAGATACTCTTCATATGGATAGCTTGCAATCAGCTTCTCTTCTCCATTTATATATGTGACATCGCACATAGTATAGGTATCATCATATTCCTCATCTGACTTATCTCTGTGCATTGTGATCTTTCCATCATATCTTGCATAATCAATTTCAGCATTCATTCCTTTGATGCCTTTGACATAGGAAAAGCCCGATACCGCAAGCAGAATGATTATTGCGACTATCTCAATTGACCTAATTATTCTATTGTCTTCGATGTTTCTTTTCACGGCTTAATTTTACCTCAAAAAAAGATGCCGGATAAGTATCCGACATCCATATTCACTATTTCAGTTTTGCGTATTCTACAGCAATCTTCGCTGCCACTCTTGCATTGTTGTAGGCAAGCTGCAGATTCGATGCCAATGACTCGCCGCCAGATATATCCTTGATTGTCGCCAGCAGGAATGGGGTTGTAGCTTTTCCTCTGATTCCCTTTTCCTTGGCCATCTCAAGCGCCTTGTTTATGATGACTTCCATCTCATCGAAATCTAATTCATATTCTTCAGGAATAGGGTTTCCTATCAGCATGCCGCCCTGCAAGCCGATATCCCATTTTGTCTTCATGATCTTGGCGACAGTTTCCGCATCCTTGCAGTTGTAGTCAACGCCAAAGCCTGACTTGCGGCAATAGAATGCTGGGAAGTCGTCTGTATTGTAGCCTAATACTGGAACGCCCATCGTCTCAAGATACTCAAGGGTCAGGCCGATATCCAATATCGATTTGCATCCAGCACCGACGACCGCAACTGGTGTATGTGCCAGTTCCTGAAGGTCAGCAGAGATATCCATGGTTTCCTGCGCTCCACGATGAACACCGCCGATACCGCCTGTAGCGAAGATCTTTATGCCTGCCAATGATGCTATCAGCATGGTTGTCGCAACGGTTGTTGCGCCAGTCTGTCCAGTCGCAAGATATACAGGCACATCTCTTCTTGAAGTCTTGCCGACATTCTCTGCCTTGCACATGATGTCAAGCTCTTCAGCACTCAATCCTACCTTAAGCTTGCCGCCGATGATGGCGGTGGTTGCAGGTATTGCGCCTTCAGCTCTTACTACCTTCTCCACTTCATGCGCAAACTCCAGATTCTCTGGGAATGGCATGCCATGAGAAAGGATTGTTGATTCCAGTGCCACAACCGGAATGTTGTTGTCAATTGCGTTCTGTATCTCTGGTGTTATCTCTAGATAATTCTTCAGTTCCATATCTTTCTCCGTTATCTATATTTTCTATTTATATTATAGCCTCAAGAAAAAAGACTTTGATCAGATATACTCAAAGTCCTCTCTATTTGTAAGCTTGATGTTGGCCTTGCTGCCCATGACGATCTTCACTTTTCCGCCAGCCTTCTCGAATATCGATGAGTCATCGGTTATGCCTTCCAGATCAACCATGGTATAGGCTTTCTTGATCATTTCGGTCTTGAAGGCCTGTGGAGTCATGGCACAGAATACCTTGTCTCTGTTGATGGTCTCGCTCACATATCCGTTCTCAACCTGCTTGACAGTCTCAATTGCAGGATGGGCAAGAATCGCTCCATCGTTTCTGGTCATCGCATCCTTGAGCTTCTCAAGATCGATCTTGCTGAGGAATGGTCTGACACCATCATGGATCATCACGTACTTGCTGGTGACCTTCTTAAGACCAGCATAAACGGAATCATATCTTTCCTTTCCGCCTGGCACGATCACTACCTTGCTGGAAGTGAACTTGACTGGTTCTTTGGTTACGATGATGACCTTTTCGCAATCCGCATCCTCAATAAAAAGATGACATGAGTTCTCGAGAACTGTCTTGCCATTCTTCATTGTAAACAATATTTTATTGAAGCCCAGTTTTGCTCTTTTGCCTAGGCCGGAAGCCACTACAACTGCATCATATTTCATAATTCACCTCTATAGACCTCGAGTCTACTAGTGCCCGAATCATTATCGGTGAAACATCTTCTCGATAACAAACGGGAAAGATTCCCCTTATCCCCTTGTGGCAAACCACCTTTATATACTACCTCTTTTGATGATGCCTTGTCTATCCTTCAAAGATTGTGCGCAACCAAAAGATTACATGAAGAATACCTGAAAATTTTGCGTGTCTTCGCATAGAAAAGGACATTCTTCATTGCATCGTATGCTCTGCCGACAATGTCCTTATTGCTTAATCAGTCTTCTTCAAACCAGTCTGGATATCCTATATCGTCATCGAATGATTCTCCGATGGTAAAGTGTATGTCTCCAGTCTCCATATCCACCATCATTCCTTGACCCATTCCCATCATCATATGTCCATTGGAATCGAAACCCATATTGTCATCCCCAAAGATGATGTTGCCTGTATTGATGTCTAATTTAGGACCCGGCATTCTATCTACTCCTTGATGTTGGCCATGAGGAGCTCGGTCAGTTCCTCTACTGAGTTTACGATATATTTTGGATTGTACTTCATCTCGTCATCAAACTTGCCGAAGCCATATCCGTATTTGACCGCTATCAGATCGATGCCGTTGGCATTGGCAGCTTCGCCATCAAAACGGCTATCGCCGATTGTGCAGATCTCTTCCTTAGGGATGCCGTAATGCGCAATGACGTTCTCCACAAGAAGTGGCTTGTTGTTCTTCTGCTCTGACCAGAATTCGATGTAGTCGAACTTGTCAAGCAGTCCACACTCGGTCAATACGCCAGTCGCAAGATTCTCCCTCTTGGCAGTATCGATGGCGGCGATGCCACCCTTCTTTCGGATCTTGTCCAGCATTTCGGCAATGCCTTTGTATGCATAGGTACCATATAGAAGCACACCTGTATAACATTCGTCGAATATGCGTCCGTATTCGTCTATTTTAGCCATATCCAGTTCAGGATGGGTCTTGTGGATGCTTTCGCCGATTGGTGGACCGACAATGAAATCAGCCTTGTCCTGAGGGAAATGCTCAAGCCCAAGCTTGTCCTCAAAGACTTCAAGCGCCTTCTTTACGCCTGCTCCGCTGTCGATCAGCGTTCCATCAAGATCGAATATGAATAGTCTATATGCCATCTAAACCTCCCTGATTTCGGCCAATATCTTTCCGGCCTCTATATTCAATAGTCTTTCTTTATCAATCAGATCTGAACAATAACTGAACTTGATGAAGGTCTTGCCATCCTTCTCGATAGTTTCTGGCTTGATGATCTCAAATTCATCAAGACCAGAATTGAAGCGATAGTTCATTCTGCCTGTATTCTTGTCGTAATATTCCTCGCAACAGTATTCATATGAAGGCTTGCTGAAGGACATCGAATCACGCAACGGATGGAACGTAAAGCCATCAGGCTTCTTCTCGTTCATCTTGCCCGTCCACATGTATATGGCCTCTGAACACAGCTCAAGATATTCATCGGCCTTTCTGTCTAATCCTACCAATCTATACATCTCCTCGATGTTGTAGACCAGCGGCATCAGATCGCATAATTCGATTCTAGAGCACTTCTTGCTTCTGACATCCTTGATCTTCTTCTTGATGTCTGAAACGCTCAATACATCGAAATAATGCTTCAGAGCTTCACATACTTCGCCATCGCATAAGGCAAGATTTCCTAGATAGAGGCTATGAAGTCTTGACAGGTAACGAAGCCTCATGATCTTGCGGGCATTAGGCAGTCTCTTGAAATAGTGCATGTATTCAAGGAGCTCATTGTAGTCCTTCTCACGATCTTCGTTTGGATATATCTCTCTATATAAAAGGGTATTATAAAGCTGGTCAGCCTGGGTGCTGATGGTCTTATAATCGTATTTTGAAATTTCGTTGTCGCTATTGTTTCTGTTTATTAGCTCTTTGATGTTCATGTCTTCACCCTTTTAGATAAAGAATTGCAGCCTTGTTGCAGGCTGCAATTCTGTCATTCAATTAATCCCAGACGAGCTTGCCTTCTTCAAGCAGTTTGTCCTGTTCACGACGCAGTTTGAGAATGAATGAATCTTCGCTCAATTCTACCATGTCGTAAGTGATCAATGTTCCCTTAGGGATATCAACCAATACCTTGGTCTTCTTGTTTACGAGTCCCATTGGAAGAGCGTTATGGCTCTTAGCATACTGGAAATCATGGAAGCCACCGTAGATTGTGTATCCGCCGATACCATCAAGGTATTCGCCAGCCTTCAGGTCACGCTTAGCAATTGTAGTTGTTTCAGCATATGGAGCACCTGCTGTTGGAACGATTGAAGGTAATCTGTGCAGATAGATACGTGCTACAGACATTGGTGTCTCAAGAGAAGTTAGGTGGTATGGACGGTACAGTTCGAAGTTAGGTCCATCGCCCATGCTCAAGTACTTCAATTCAGCCTTAACTTCTGGAAGTGGGCTGGTAACGATGCAGTATACGCCCGGAGCAACGCCGTTGATGTAGTCAACGCACTTGTAATGATCAAGGATACCGCCTTCTTCTTTCAGACGATATACGTTTGCAAGTTCTCTAGGTTTTGCATGATAGCCTGAACCCATTGGCATAGCTGGTGAGAAACCAGTAGCATTGCACATAGCTGTCATTTCAACCATGGTCTTTGTGCCATCCTTGAAGCAGCAGAGCATTCTAGGGTTCATGTTCTTTCTTGCAGCTTCTTCAGCGCAAGTATCAGGAGTGCATTCCAGATCAACTACGTTGTTCTTGCCCTTACCGATTACCTGTACTTCGAAACCGATTGCCTTAGCGAAGTCATAGAGTTCCATAACTGCGCCTGGTTCATCACCCGCAGTACCAGAGTATACAACACCCTTTTCTCTAGCCATCTTGTGGAGCAATGGTCCGATAACAACGTCGGCTTCAACGTTCAATACGATGATGTCTTTGCCTTTATTAATACAATCAACCGAAATCTTAGCACCTAATTCAGTAACGCCAGTAGCATCGACGATGACATCAGTTGCCTTGCCGCTTTCTACTACTACGTTAGCATCCTTAGTGATGACATACTTGCCTTCGCTCCAAAGCTTTTCAGCTTCTTCGCCAGTTGTAGCTTCAGCAATATCTTCTTCCTTAATGCCTGCATTCAAGTAAGAGTTTCTTGCGGCATCGATATTGATATCAGCAATAACGGTTGGAGTTTCGCCTGGTACCAGCAATGTCTGGCTAACCAAACCTCTACCCATCTGACCGCAACCAATGATACCAACCTTGATTGTCTTGCCTTCTTTTTCTAAATTAACAAGTTCTTGATATATTCCGAACATATTATTTGATTTCCTTTCTTATATTGGAAAGACTATTTTGAGTTAATTGCGATTGTCTGTCCAATTTCAAATTCTGGTTTCTCATCGCACTTCAGCACAATGTAACCAGGCAGCTCTCTGTACTCGATACCTTCATGATAGAGGTAGAAAGTGCAGTGGCCCAATTCTCTCAATGTGTAGTTTGCTTCTGAACCAACAAATTGAACTTCATAATCATGTCCACCAAGAGTAACGATATCTCCAGGTTCAACATCAGCCTTCAGTTCATTGATGGTATGCATGACGGTAATCTCGGCAAGCTCTGCTGGAGCATTGTTGTTGAAGATTATCAGCATATCGACATCCAATAGGCTTAACGCTTCTGGACCGATCTCTGTTACAGTTGCACAATACTTTTCCATCGTTTTACCTCAGTTTATTTTTCCTTGTTTTCCTCAACAGGCTCTTCATCATGCTTCATGACTCCGAGTCCACGAGGATTATTCTTGAAGTATTCTTCATCGCTGGAGCTGTTTTCCAGCCTTAGCTTCATGTAGTTGGCTGCTTCGGCAATCGTCTGGTGATCCTTGTTCTTCATGTTCAAGGCTGCCAGCAATTCTTCACAGCTCATTCCGTCGAAATCATGCAGCTGATGGAACTTCGCAAATAGCGATATTCCATTCAGAATCCAGACCTCATTGACTATGCCTTCCTTGGTGAAACCGACCAGGGCGTATCTTCTGCGCCCCCATTTCTTGCGGTTACCGGCAGACTGATAATAAGATCTTGATGCTATTTCCTTGTATTGCTTCATCAGACCCTTGTACTGGAATATGTTCAAAAGGTTCTGAATGAACAGCATTGCGAATAGCACGAATATTATGAATACCCATCCGTTTGTTGTCATGACTTTCTCCTAAACTACGTGAATTGATGATAAGGCATAGAATGGTCCCAAATAATCAGGACCATTCTATAAATAATATTAATTACTTAATAATCTTAAATTATTTGTAAAGACCAACAGCCATACTTACAACGAATGCAAGGATAACTGCGATAGGACCTGTGATCAGACGTGAGAACAGAATAGCTGGAACACCAGTTTCAACTGTTTCAGGTTCAGCTTCACCAAGTGATAAGCCTACTGGAATGAAGTCACATCCAACCTGTGGGTCGATAGCGAACAATGCTGGTAAAGCATAGCTAGCTGGGATAGCGCCTAAGCCGATCTGCTGACCGATCAAAACGCCGACGATCTGGGCAATAACTGCACCTGGACCAATCAATGGTGATACAAATGGAAGTGCACATACGATACATACAACCAGCATACCTGGTAATGTAGCGATCAGTGGAGAAATTGTATTAGCAATCCAAGTACCAACGCCTGAGTATGAAATAGCACCACAAATCAAGCCAATGAATACCATGAATGGTAAAACGCTTGTGATTACGGTGTTAACTGAATCTTTAGCAGCTGCGAATATCTTATTAACTACGCCACCCACAGCCTGGCCAATTTTAGTAATAACGTTCATAACGCCTCCTGTTTTTTCTTCTTCTTTCTTTTCTGCTTCAGCGTGCTCTTCTTTCTTAGCAGAAGGTTTTGCTGAACTTTCGAATTTGATTGTTTCTTCGTTGTCACCAACGATTTCTACCTTAACGTTGCCTGATACGTAGATATCTTCGGTAATGAATTGTGCCAAAGGTCCTGAAGGGCCAATTGGTGTTAAGTTTACTGTTGGAATACGTTTCTTAGGGTAAACGCCACATCTAGCTACGCCACCACAGTCAACTACGGCACACAGTACACGGCTCTCGTCTACTGCACCTTTAAATCCATCAAAAGCTTCACCACCACATGCTTCTGCAATATCATAAGAGATCTGCTTGATACCGCCGCCTGTGATGTTAAGGATGATATTTCTATCGCCTTCTGGTTTGATTACAAGAGGACCGCCCCAACCACCAGAACCTTTTGATAACTTTATAGCTCTGTATTCTGACATTTTTTTCCTCCTAAATTATGATTGTCAAACAATGAATAAATTAATTAAGCGTTTTCCTTGTTCTTGCTCATAATTTGGTAGATCTTTTCAGTAACGAAGCCACGGATACCGATTACTACCAGACCAACGATGAAGTACCAAACTGCGAGGTTACCTTGGTCTAATCCTAAAGCTGTAACACCACTAGCGATGCCCATGTAAACGAACAGTTCGCCGCCGTTAGCATGTGGGAACAAGCCAGTGATTGGGTGACAGAATGAAACTGCACTGTCATAGAAAGCTGGTTTATACTTTTCATCCAAGAAACGGCCGAAAGTGTAAGCCATTGGGTTGGTCAAGAAGAAGTCAGCCAGTAATGGCATGATAGTGTAACGTGTGATCGCAAACTTAGAGCATTTCTGTGCGAAGTTAGTTACTCTTTCTTCACCAATGATACGAGTTAATGCGTTAACGAAGCAAAGCAATACGAGCAGAGTAGGTAAGATACCTGTGATGTTGCCCATTAATGCTTCTCCACCGGCGTTGAAAATGCCAATGAAGTTGGTTGCAAATGTTGATAAAGCATTTGTCATAGTATAGATTTCCCTCCTATAGTATTATTCCAAATGAAATTTTCATTTGTATATTAATTTTACAATTGTATAACTTGGATAGTCAACAATATTTACCATATTTTCACACAATTTTCAAAAAGTCCTTAAATATAGGCTTTTTTTAACTTTTTCCATCACATAATTGCTTTTCATTTGTTAATATGGTTTAGTTTTGTTTATTTTATAAACTAATACTTAAATATTGTTCAAATAGGCTTATATCTTTACAAACAGCAAATCTTTAATAATTATTTCACTATTTATCATTTGTTAATTATATTCATAAATGTTTACTTTTGATACTTCTGCTTGTATAATGTATATATTATAAAAAAATTTTACATTTTTCAAGTTACAAAAGGAGATAAACATGGCCCTATCAGACAACGAAAGATATACGATGAAGCTCAAAGCGCTGAAGATGCTGTATCAGGACAACTACTCGCAAACCGAGATTGCCCAAGCTCTCAACATCAGCCGTGTGACCCTGAACAAGCTTATAGAAGAAGCCAAGAAAGATGGCATGGTCAGAGTGGATATCATCGATATCCGCGATACCGGCAAAAACTTCTCGGTTGAAATCGAACTATATAAGCGCTTCAACCTAAAGAACGTGGTCATCACCGACTGCACAGGCCTTGATGAAGACCAGACCAATATGCGCATCGCCAGGAACGCGGCAGACATCTTCGACCGCTATATCAGCAACAACATGTCTATCGGCGTGACCTGGGGACGTACTATGAAAACCATGGGAACCATGATCTCCGAAAGGCAGAATCTCAAGAATATTGTCATCAATTCTATGGTCGGAGGCGTCAGCAACGTCACTACCGCCATCCAATCCCCAACAGTAGCTCAAGCCTTTGCCAATAAGCTCCATGGCGAACTATATGTCGTTACGGCGCCGTTCATCTGCAGCAGCGCCAAGCTATGCGCCGAGATAAAGAAGGAGACGCAGGTACATTCGGTACTCGAATCAGCCAAGACCAATGACATAAACATCGTCGGCATCGGCGCAAGCCCTGAAAAAGGACAGAAAACACTGAATGTCCTGCCATTCAACGAGGAAGAGATCAAGGAAATATATGAAGCCGGAGCCGTAGGAGATATCGGCGGAAACTTCTATGACATCAATGGCAAGCCATGCAAAGCCAATATCAACAACAGAATCGTAACCATAAGCCTAGAAGACCTTCGTGAGCATCAGATGGTCATCGGTGTAGGCGGAGGTAAGGGCAAAGAGAAAGCTGTCTATGGCGCCCTGAAAGGCGGTCTGATCAATGTTCTGGTAACAGATCTCCAGACAGCCAAGAAGGTTCTGGAACTTGCTGATAAGGAATCAAACAAATAGGCACAACAAAAGCTCAGATATCTGAGCTTTTGGTTTGCTTTGATTGTTGCTGACTACTCGCCGATTACGATAACCTTGCACTTTCTGCTTCTTGGACGGGTTCTATCGAAGTCCACGAAGTAGATATAGCCGGTAACGCCTACACCAAGCTTGCCATCATCTACATCGAATGATGCAGAGTTTCCAAGGATGGTTGCCTTCAGGTGGGCATCGCAATTCCATAATTCTTCCTTAACGCCGCCAGGTAGATACTTTTCAGCATCAGGCCATGAAGCAACATCATCGATGTGCTTTGTGCCTGGATAGAAATACTGTCCCCAAGCAACCTGATCAGGAATGATCTTTGCTAGAGCGTTATCCAGATCCTGGAAGATGAATTCCTTGCCGTTAGGCATCGTATCATGAACGTATTCCTCGAAGAATACTGAGCAGGTAGTATGTGGGGAGATGACTGTGCACATGCCGTTTGTGATGCCGCTTCTGGCGATGATGTCCTTTACTTCCTGGGTAATGTTGACATAAGTTGGCGAACCGCCCTTCGACGTAATGTCGGTAATAGTCTCTTTGTATACTGTCATATTTCTTTCCTTATCTATTGTCTATCATTATATGCCTTGGCGATAGCTCTAGCCATCTCCATTACGCGTTCCTTAGGATCTGGGGCATTCAAGATACCCGAAGTAGCTCCTGTTCCATCAGCGCCAAGCTTTACTACGTTGTAGCAGTCATCAGCTGTGGTGACGCCAGATGCGATCATGACCAATACCTCTGGATCTACAGCATGAAGTGCCTTAACGGTCTCAACGGTGTATGAATCATCTGCAACCTTGCCTGTACCGATCAGATCGGTAGGCTCAGCCAACACGATATCGGCACCCATGCAGCAGACAGCCTTGGCTTCTACTGTCGAGTCAGCGCAGACGATCGTCATGAGATCCAGTTCCTTGCAGCGGTTGATGGTTGCATAGAGATCTGCAACGGTCTTGGTATTTTCTGCGTGGTTGAGGAATACGGCCTCAGCTCCAGCATCCTTCAATGCTTCGCCAAGAACCTTGCCCATGCCTCTTCCTGGCTTCAAGGAATCCATAGACTGAGCACAAACGATGATGCCCTTGGTGTTTTCCTTGATCAGACGGATATCAGAATATGGGCAAGTGAAGATTACAGGGATGCCTGTCTCTTCATGAGCCTTTTCAGCCGCCTTAGCAAGCTCTAAAGATTTCTGTCCATAAAGATATGACTTTGGATTCACTACTAGGAATGGTGCTTTGATCTTTGCCATAATGTTCTCCTATTCTCCGCAATGGAATACTTTGCAGAAGTATTTCAGCTTATTCTTGATTCCCTCATCAGAATCCTTGATGAGCTTGAACCAATCTGTATATTCTTTGTCTTTTATAGCATCATATGCTGCAATCGTGAAATCAGTGAAGACATTGATCTTGGTGATGCCCTCAGTTGCGCATCTTTCCAGATTCTCTTCGCCTGAGCCTGAACCGCCATGCAGAACCAGCGGAATGCTGAGCGAATCTCTAAGCTCATGCAGTCTATCGAAATCGATGACTGGGGTTCCCTTGTATCTGCCATGGGCAGTACCGATAGATACAGCCAACGAATCAACACCTGTCTCCTCAACGAATCTCTTGGCCATATCAACTTCGGTATAGATTGAATCGTTATTGTCAGAAGCATAAGTCTCGCCTGTACCTACATGTCCAAGCTCTGCCTCTACAACAACGCCATGAGCGTGAGCGTAATCTACAACTTCCTTGGTTCTGGCGACATTCACTTCATATGCTTCGCTAGAAGCATCGATCATGACTGATGAGAAGCCTAAGTCTACAGCCTTCTTGCAGGTCTCGACATCCTGTCCATGATCCAGATGCAGAGCGATATCTACATCTGCCTTATCAATATAGTATTTGGCGATCGAGAACGCCTCCTCCAGGCTCAGCATCGTTGAATGGACCTGAGCATAGCTTAATACAATTGGCTGCTTCAGTTCGCAAGCCGTCTCTACGAAAGCCTTGCATGAGTTGTTGTCCCAAAAATCTGGTGCAGGGACTGCATGTCCGGCTGCCTTAGCTTGCGCAAACATTTCTTTTGTTGTTACTAGCATAATTCTATCTCCCTTCAGTTAGATTATACTTTTTGTAAAGCACATTTACAATTGAATAGTTACAATATTCACAATATAATAGTATTAATTCCTGTAAAGCAGAAATTCGCTCATTCGCTTTTCTCCCCAAAATAAAGCCCGCATATGTCTTGCGAGCTTTTTTCATTAAATGATTACTCTCTTTCCTTTGCCAATATGCCGTCCCACTTCTTGGCATTGAAGAGTCTTGCGAACCTTTCGCATTTGCACAGCAGGATGTAGTAGATGTTGTAGCCATTGCCTTTGAATGATTCGCCATTGGCCTGACCCTTGGATATCATCAGATCGGCATCTTCCACAATCTCTCTTATGTCTGCAGGCATCTTATCGAAATCGGTGACATAGGTAGGAAGGCCATTGCCTCTTACTTCGCACACTTCATCAAGCCCTATCTGCTTGGCATCAACCATTGAAGCATCATTGATCACTTCAGCGCCTCTTACAAGGGCTGTAATCTTCACATTCGGATATCTCTTGCTGATCTGCTTGATGAACAGCTTATCAAGCACCACTTCGCCACAGTTATCGGTAAAGTAGACAAGCGACTTTGCAGCTTCAAGTTCTCTATTCAGATCATCATATACATCCATATCGATCTGCCTATCATCAGCTTCTTCAAGCATCTCAAGCAGTCTTTCTTCGCTTACGCCATCAAGCGTTCCAAAATCGATATAGTTGGCGATGAAGGCAAGCTTCAATGCATACAGCATCGGATCATCGCTTTTCTCCATCTTCTCTTCCAAGGTTGGAACAAGCTTCATCATCAATTCGTTGAAGTGAACCTTCAGCTTGGCATAATCATATGGCGGAACATTCTTGTCGTATTCCTTAGACAGCATATCGACAAAGGCAACCGGTTCGATATTCTCATCAATGGTCTTAAGCAGCTCTTCCTGCTTCCTTATATATTCGACCTTTATGCTTTCATCTACCGGCGTGTTATAGATATACTTATTCAGCTTGCACTGATAGCACTCTAATGGCCATCCATACTTCTTCTCTTCGTTGATCATGCCGCTTCTCCTTATCAATGCTGTTCAATCAGCAATATGTCCAATATCATTTTAACCTTTCATGCTCAAAAAAGGCTGCAGTTTGTGCTGCAGCCTCGTTCCATGATTGATATCTATCTACTCGATGCCTGTCTTTGGGGCAACATACGATGGCGCTAATGCCTTGATGTAGAAGTCCTGACTGATTGTCGCATAGTCAGTTACCGCTGTCGTCAGGGTATGCTTGCCGACATCAAGCTTCTTGATGTAATCGCCATGCAGCGATATGTGCAGCGAACCATGAGTAAGATCATAATCAGAGGACTCAAGTATCTTGCCATCTACCTTAATGACCACATCGCTGTCGGTCCATGTTTCGGCGTTTGTCACAAATTCCAGGTCTTTTGAATATCCTTTGAAGACGCTGAATGGTTCGTTGGTGTAGTAATGCTCAAAACCGATTGTATAGATAAATGCTTCCTCTTCACCATCATATTCCTTGTGGACAATCATTCCATCTGCTCCAGGCTCAATAATGCTTTCGTCTATTTCGGCATCCGCAGATACAACAAGAATACCTGTTCTATTGAGAGTTATCTTATGGCCGTTCGCATCGATTTCGCCTTTGACGCGGCTGTCGTCGATGGAGTCGTAGCTTTCAATCGTCAGTATGGCAGAACCGTCGTTCTTATCGTTGCTTCCGAGCGCAATATCATCGTTAAGCTTTAGTCTGGTGGTCTTGACGTTTGTGTCCATATCATTTTCATCTGTTGGAGCGATGATGTCTCCTCCAAGCGCCAGATCATCGGTCACATCAAGCTGCGTTCCTTTCTTGACATCGACGTTCCATTCCAACATCTCACCAAACATCGCAAACAGCAGCTCCTGGTAGTTAGGAGATTTGCCGGTCTCAGCCCATGCTACAGTTCCTTCCGGAACCTTATAGTCTGAACCCAGAACCAGATCTTCGCCAGCCATATAGTTGCCAGGAACGTTGTAAAGCAGATAATCGATGATATCGGCATTCTTGCTGTAGAGGACAATTCCACCGTTGTTGACTATATTTCCGGTAGTCTTAAGCACATGATCATTCAGATCAAAGATCACCATTTCTCCAACAGTAATGTCATCAGCAGAATCCGGTATATCCTTCAGAAGCTCTACTGTATCAAGCTCCTTCGCCTTCTCCAAGGCCTTAGTAAGGCTGCTGTAGCAAGTTCTGTTTCCATCGAAATCAGTGACTGCTGCAACACTCTCTGCATATATGCCTATTATTGATACATCCTTTGAAGGCATAGTGAACTGATTGTTGGTGATTTCCACATCTGCAGATTGCCATTGATCAAGGCAATATCCATCCTTTGGATTAGCGGTCAGAGTGACTGTGCTTCCTGCGGCAGCAGGATTCTTTGATGCCTTAGGTGAGCCAAACGCATCATCGTTTGCGCTGATGTCTACTGTATAGGCTTTCTTGGTTTCCAGGAAATCATCTGTTATATCTTCGGTGCCGTTATCATTGTATGTGACAACATATCCGCCGCCATCCACAAAGAACCTGTCAACATAAGACTCTGATCCTCTAATCGTTATCTGGCGCTCCTTCGGATCTGTAGGACCGCCCAAAGTAATGCCTATTTCCATATCTTCTACAGGTTCATATATGGTCAGCTTCTGGTTAGAATTGATGTTGACGTTGCTTTCAGCACCAGACTCGATATAGTTATCGACTATCTTCATTGAACCCCTCACGCTTACTGTTCCAGAGTTCGTACCAGAAATATGCACACCACCACCGTTTGAAGCCGCTGTATTTCCGGCGATCATGCCGCCTTTAAAAGCGGTTATCACGCCGGTAACATTCAGTCCTCCACCATAGGAATCTGTTCTGTTTCCGACAATGTTTCCTGCATTCAATCCAAACGTTCCATAAACACTGATGGCGCCGCCGTTGCTGCTGTTATATCCATTAGTGATGCATCCGCCTATGACGGTATGCTTGATATCATCACCATCCAAGGAATCATTCCATATCCAAAGACCATTGTTGTCGCCAAACTTATGTTCTAATGTTCCGCAATCATATATGGAGAATGTTCCCGATCCTGTAACTGTCAAATGATAGGAATCAAGATCGATGACATGTCCATTCAGACAAAGATGAACGGTTTTGTTTGGAGCAACCGTCAAGCTTCCATCAAGAACGATATCGTTGGCCAGATATCCGTTTCCGCCATTTGTGAACAGATATCCAAGATCAACAGAGTCTTCTATTGCACTATCAAACTTAATATCGTCATGTTCATGAGGACCCTCATAGTAGATTGTGGCTTGCTTTATGCTCAGAAAGTCATGTACGGATATCCATCTTATTGTGACTTCATCTACAGGATCGGCAATATTGAGAGTCACCTGATCATTTACCTGTATAGGATTCTTTGGAACGAATTCTCCTGCAGATGCCGATATGCTTTCGGTACCCAACGGAGTGTCTATATACTTGCTGTTTATTACGTATCCTATCGTAAAGATGATCTTCGTTATCTTTTCGTCATTTTTTGCAGAAATCTTTATATTATAGCCTTCCTTATCTGAAAGATCCCAACCATCTGCATCCGACAAGGAAAAAGCCACCTCAAAATGCTCTCCCTCATCAATATACGATCCGCTTATAAGGCCTTTATTGGTGGCAACAATCGTTTCATTCTTATCATAAGCATCTGCAGATACTGCCACAGGTACAGTCACCAAAATCATCAGTATTGCCAATATAATAGATAGCGGTTTCTTTTTCATGCAAGGCCCCCAACTTTCATAATTTCCTTATTATTATATACGAATGTAACAGTTTCCTCTAGTAGACCATCCAAACGATCAAGGCTACAGCAAATTCCTTAGAATTCTACTATGTTCTATAATTATTGTAAGGAGTGACTATTTATGGAAAGCAAACTACAAGAAAGATGTGAACTGTTCGATCAAAACAACAACCTATTGTTAAAGAAATACTGGGCAAGAATGGATTCGATTGTCGCTATCGCAAGTATCCTTTTCACAGATAGCGGCAAGCTTGCCAATATCGATGAGCTTGAAGAAGCCAAGGCAATCATTAAAGATAAGTTTGGAATATTCTCTAACACCAGAAGCTATCTGCAGCTGCCTTTGATGAGCAATATGGTCATCAGCGGAAAGAAAGAGGAATACATCGACGATGTAAACGATATATACAAGAAGATGGTCGATGGAAAATTGTTCCATTCCGAATTCGAACTGCTGGCAGCGATGGTTCTTTACGAAGAGAAAGACAATGTGAATGTCGATGAAGTTATCGAAAAGGTCAAGACCGTCTACAAGAAGATGAGATCCAACCATCCGATCCTTACTGACAGATGCGATATGGCATCCGCAACGATGCTGGCACTGAAAGGCGGAGACGAAGACGCTCTGCTTGATGAGATGGAAAAATGCTACGACTATATCAAGCCAAGGCTTGGAGTCCTTTCGGGCGAAGAAGCCCAGACGATGGCAGCCATTCTGGCCATAATCGATGAGCCTGTTGAAAACAAGTGCTCAAAAGCTATCGAGATCATCGAAGAGATGAGAAGAAGAAAGATGCCTATCAAGCATCGCATGAATTCGCCAATCGTTGGAGGTCTTGTCGCCATCGATAAGCCAGTGAATGAGATAGTGGATGAGCTTGAAGAGATCTACAGATGGCTCAAGGGCAAGAAAGGATTCGGTGCCTTCAATCTCGGTAGAGAAGGAAGAGTAACCTATGCCATGATGCTGTCTCTTGGCCATAATGCAAGCAGCAGCAATATCTCCGCCAGCGTCGCCAAGTCAACACTTGTGACGATTGCGATTGTGGAGATAATGGTCATGATGATGATAATCATCAGCAGCAGCCATCACTCTTCATCATCTTCATCATCAAGTTCACACTAATAATTCTGATCATAATAATACACATCATAAAGGTCGTTTCATGACGGCCATATAATATAAATGTCACCTTTCCTTTCATAAAATGAGCTTGAACACCTACATTTTATGAGTAAAGGTGACATTTTTGTATAACATATATCGCGTACCCGCATAGCGGGTAGTGTATGTTTCTCACGAAACAGTGTAAACACATTATTTAAAAAGGTTCCGCATTGCGGAACCTCTATCTACCATATCACTATGCGTTTCTTTGGCTCGATGTACATCTGATCCTTTTCTGTTACCTTGAAGGTCTTATACCATTCAGGGAAATTGCGTGGATTCATGTTTGCACGCAGAATGTGCGGTCCATGGACATCGACTCTAAGCAATATCTGCAGATATTCTTCCTTGGCCTTCATGCACCAGATCTTGGCCCAGTTCATGAAGTATTCTTCATATGATGCATCCTTCATCTTCTTCATGATGTTGAGGGATACGGCCATACCGCCATTGTCGGCAATGTTCTCGGAAACGATCAGCTTGGCATTGACTTCACCCCAAGGCAGCTTGATGCCCTTGAACTGCCTGATCATGTCATTGGTCTTCTTCTTGAAGTTCTTGAAGTCTTCCTTTGTCCACCAGTCGGCAAGGTTTCCTGTCTCATCGAACTTGGCGCCATTGTTGTCGAAAGCATGCGAGATCTCATGTCCGATCACGGCACCGATGCCGCCCAGGTTCTGGCTTCTTGTCTGCATGATTGAGTAGAAAGGTGCCTGAAGGATAGCAGCTGGGAAGGTTATGTCATTGCTGAAAGGATTGTAGCAGGCATTGACCATATTGCCAGGCATTGCCCATTCGCCTCTGTCTGTTTCCTTCAATACCTTATCCAGCTTATGCTTGGTTCTGATGACGCTCAGTTTCTTGACGATATCGAAGTATGAATCCTTGCTGTCGATGACAAGTTTGCTGTAGTACTTGTCAGCCTTGTCGGGATAGCCCATCTTGACCACCATCGTATCAAGCTTCTTGATGGCCTTCTTCTTTGTCTCTTTCGACAAGATATCATTCTTCTTGATTCTTGATTTATAGGTATCGATGATCTCATATACCATGTCGACAATATCCTGCTTGGCCTTGCTTCCGAAATACTTCTTGCCATAGTAGATGCCGATTGGCTCAGCATAGAAACTATTGGCGATATTGTAGGCATAGATATCGGTCTTTGATATCGCAGGAACACCCGTTAAAGTTCTCTGATATATAGAGCCTTCTTCTCTCAGTTCCTCTGAAAGCAGTCCGGTCAGCGACAGCATGCCAGTCACATAGGCCCAATGCTTATAGAGATTGAAGCTCTTTTTGTTGAATAGGGTGCTGAAGTTCTTGATGAAGCGCGGATCAGCAAGAGATACCTTCTCTATCTCTTCCTTATATAGGCTCTTCAGCAATCCCTCAAAATCGATTGGCTGAAGGTATTCAGCTGCCTTTTTGACCTTTACGATGTTGTAGAGCTTAGTATATTCGCTAAGTTCCTCTGACGACTTCACCAGGGTAGCGACAATGGCATCGAACGCCAGGGCATCCTTTATGTATTTCCTTATTGTCTTCTTGTCCATTGAGGTATGAGATAGCACCTTTTCCGCCATATCTGACCATACCTTCAGCAACATGTCAGCCTGTGGCTTCATCTCTTCGCTATAGTATGTGGTGTCTGGAAGGATGGTTGATGGACCCGCAAGATACATCAGTGAATGTCTGGTATCCTTCATGTCGGTATCGATATCGATGCTGAATGGAAGAGGCAAGCCGTTGATGACGAATTCCTTGAGATTCCTGTTCAATGATTCGACGTCCGTCAATTCTTCGATGACCTTCAGATACTCTACAGCCGGCTTGATGCCTTCCTTGTCTCTTTTCCTGGTGTTGGAAGCGGCCTTGAATAAGGTGCAGGCTCTTTCCAGATAAGCGTTTGGGTATTTGCCTTCCTTGATCATCTTCTTGAGATCAGAGATCAGAAGGTCCTCCACTTCCTTTCTCAGCTGAGAAAATCCTCCTGCTGTAGGCCTGTCATCAGGTATGATTGCCTGATCTAGCCATTCCTTGTTCACATAGTTGTACAGGTCATCCTGTATTCTGATATTCTCCATTGTTTTCCTCTTTTCTTTATTCAAAAGGGGCCATAAAAAGCCCCATAGTCTATTTGCTGTTTCTTGCTATCTCGCTAGCCTTTTCCAGAAGCGTCAATACTTCAACGACTTCTTCATCCTTGATGACCTTCTCCTTGCCGTTTTCGATGGCATCGATCAGGTTATCGTATATCTTCTCATAATGGTTGTAGGATACAGGAACCTTTTCCTCGATCTTTTCGCCATCATCGTTCACATAGACAAGCTTGCCCCATCTTTCTTGCGGAGCTTCATCGAATGATACGACATGTCTTCCGACCACCTTCTTCTTTCCAGAGCCATGGACTGCTGGCGGCATGGTAAGGCTGCCCTTTGTTCCATGGACAGTGAAGCGTGGATAATCGATCAGCACGCACATGCTGGTGGATACGGTTGCCTTGCATGAGCCATAGTAGAAGTCCAGATCATAGTAGTCATCTGTTCCTGGCGCATGAAGCGATCTGGCATCGAAAGAATATCTTTCAGGTATGCCAAACAGGCTTATCACCTGGTCTGTCGTATGGACGCCAAGATTATACAATGCTGGAAGCTGATTCCAGCCGTTAGGCTTATAGTAATCATAATGCGATTCGAATCTGACTACATCGCCAAGCTTTCCGCTGGCGATGACATCCTTGACGGCCATGAAGTCGGCATCGAATCTTCGGTTCTGGTTAGGCATGCATACAAGTCCCTTTTCCTTTGCCAGGTCAAAGACTTCCTTTGCCTCAACGCTGGTTGGAGCGAACGGCTTTTCGACCAGCACGTTCTTTCCGGCATTCAGTATCTGCTTGGCATAAGGCACATGGAATCTGTCAGGTGCGCTGACGACCACCAGGTTGATCTCTGGATCATTCAGTACCTTATCGAAATCTGAAGTGAACTCTATCTCTGGGTAGAAGGGCTCATAGTCCTTGAAGGCCGCAATGTCCTCTTCTCTTCTGAAGACATACTTTGCCTTGATATCTTCTCTTTTCTCGACATAAGGAAGATGATACTCTCTTACGCTTACGCCAAATCCTACATACGCAACATACAGCATAGCTAATCCTCTTTTCTATCTCAATTATATATCCTTGACCCTTCAGTCTTGGAAAGCATCAACAAGAATGCCTTTTCTGAAGAAGCATGGTCTAAGTCCTTCAGGCAGCTGTTCAAGCACCCTGTCATAGCCATAGTTCAGATTTCTGACATTGTGGGAATCGGAATTGATGGTCACATATCTTCCTCCGCAATCGCGGTAATATTCCAGAACATCGAAACCAGGCATCGGTTCATCAAGACCCGATCTATATGATGAGGTATTGATTTCAGGAACGACTCCTCTTTCTGCTGCCAGCTCTATCGACCTCTTCAGCATCTCCTTGTCTTCAATGTAGCTTCCGCGATGCCAATTCTTCAATACATCAAGATGACCGATGACATCGATGTCGGCGTTGCCGATCATCTCATACATCATCCTGTCGTATTCTCTCTCCCATTCGTGGCTTCCGTATCTTACCGGAATATCTTCACGGTAATGGACAGAACCGATGATCATATCTGTACCCAGGTCTCTTAGATACCTGACGACATCAGGATGCTTATGCGGTCCACCTACTTCATACCCCAAAAGAATCTCTATCTTATCCTTATATGTTTCTTTTACCATATTGAATTCCTTGATTCTTTCCTCAAAGCGGAAATCATCGAAGGTATTGGCATCAGGATTTCGCTCAATGTGGTCAGTAAAGCATATGACGTCCATTCCAAGCTCGATACCCTTCAGGCAATAGGCTTCAAAGGTCTGGCGGTCATCGGTATCGTAGCTATATCGTGTATGCACGTGCAGATCGCATCTTTTCATCTTCATGATTCCTTTTCTTCCATATCCATTCTACTTTCATATCTACATAAGCACAACTTGACAACAGTTATACACTGTTATATAGTGTTTATTGCACAGGAGGACTACTATGCAGATTATCTTGAACAACTCTTCAATGGTACCCATATATGAACAGCTCATGGCTCAGATCAAGGCTGCAGTAATCGACGGAAGCCTCAAGAGCGGCGCCGCTCTTCCATCTGTCAGAAGCCTGGCAGCCGAACTGAAGATCTCTGCCCTGACCGTCAAGAAGGCATATGACAAACTTGAAGAGGAAGGCTTTGTGGTCACTGTGCACGGCAAAGGAAGCTTCGTTGCCGAACGCAACCTGCACCTTCTTGAGGAAACAAGAAAATACGAGGCTGAAAAGACGCTTGAAGAAGGCATCGCTAAGGCCCTAATGTCTGGCCTCAGCAAGCAGGAAGTGCGTGAATTGATCGAAATATTGTTGGAGGAACAGAAATGATAGAACTTAAAGGCCTGAAGAAGAACTATGACGGCTTCAGGCTAGAAATAGACCTAAATCTGCCTGAAGGTAGAGTCAGCGGTCTTGTCGGACGAAACGGCGCCGGCAAATCGACAACGCTGAAGGCCATTCTTGGCCTTATATGTACCGATGAAGGAAGTGCTATGGTCTTCGGCAAAGATGCCAGGAATCTTGATGCCGGCGACAAAGAGAGAATCGGCGTTGCCTTCTCTGATTCAGGATTCAGCAGCTATCTTTGCATAGAGGACATCATCAGGATTCTTAAAGGATCATATACAAGCTTTGATGAAGCATTCTTCAGGGAATACTGCCGCAAAAACAATCTGCCCCTAAACAAAAGAATCAAAGACTTCTCTACCGGCATGAATGCCAAACTGAGAGTCCTATCAGCCATCAGCCATGATACTGACCTATTGATACTTGATGAACCTACTTCTGGCCTTGATGTCGTAGCTCGCAACGAAGTACTTGATATGCTTAGAGAATATCTGGCAAAGGACAGCAAGAGAGCCATGCTGATATCTTCGCACATATCTTCAGACCTTGAAGGACTCTGCGATGACATATACATGATTAACGACGGCAAGATCATCATCCATGAAGATACTGATGTCATTCTTGACGAATATGCGATCCTCAAGCTCAGTGACGAAAGCTATGACAAGATCGATAGACAATACATTCTTTCAACCAAGAAAGAGAAATTCGGATACAGCTGCTTGACCAATCAGCGTAAATACTATGAGGATAACTATCCAGATATCATCATCGAAAATGGCAGCATCGACGACATGATCATCATGATGACGGAAGGAGGTCAGGAATAATGAAAGGACTTCTCGCAAAGGATTTCGCTCTGCTGATGCAGAGAAAACGTGTATTCCTGTTTCTGGCGGCCTGGGCTGTCGTGATGAGTTTCACCATGGAAGAAGGAAGCTTTGTGGTCAGCTGGATGGCGATCATCGGCGCCTTCTTCGCCATCAGCTCGCTAGCTTATGATGAATATGACAACTGCTTGCCTTTCCTGATGTCGCTTCCAATCGAAAGAAAGACATATGCCAAAGAGAAATATCTCTTTGGCTTCCTGTGCGGATTTGCCTCATGGCTGTTTGCGTTTGTCGTCTATGTCTGTGCAGCTTTAATAAGAGGCAATGTTCTCAATATCGCAAATGAGATCATCTCGCTCTTGATTGTGATACCGGCCTTTGTTCTATTGATAGATTTCAGCCTGCCGATAAACATCAAATTTGGAAGCGAAAAGGGACGCATTGTCGTGCTTGTGATATGGGCTGTCGTGTTTGGAGCACTCATGTTCCTGGGCGATTCATTCAAACTGTCGATACCGACAATCCCTGTATCCATGCCGATTGTTGTAGCGATCATATCTGTCCTAGCAATCGCCATTACCTTTATATCTTTATCCATCAGTTCCAGAATCATGGACAGCAAGGAATTCTAAGCCGATCACATCGGCTTTTCTTGTATACATCAAGACATCAAGCCTAATATAATGAGGTTATGGATAAATTCTGGTATACGCCACAGACATACAAGAATCTGTTTGGCAACGATTTCAAGTCGATTCCCTTCTACGGAGCAATCCATATCGCTGAACTTCTTATCACTATCGGATTATCGTTTGCGCTTTTCAGATTCTATAAGAAAGCCAATAAGGCTACAAGACGCAGAACTCTGCTTGTCTTGACTGTTCTCATCATTCTTGATGAAATCCTCAAGTATGTTGCGACGATATCAACCGACCAGTGGCTATGGCAATATCTGCCTCTACATCTATGCAGCATCAACATCTTCGTCTGCACCATTCATACGATTACCGAATCGGATAAGGTCAAAGACTTCCTCTATGCCGTATGTATTCCAGGCGCGATGCTGGCTCTGCTTATGCCATCGTGGTTTGTTGCGCCGGTATTCAATGTCATGCATATCCATTCCTTCACCATCCATGCTTTGCTTCTTATCTACAGTGTTGTTGTGCTGGCGGATGGCTATAGACCTAATCTCAAAAGGATTCCCTACAACGCCATGTATCTTATTCTCATGACAATTCCTATCTATTTCCTCAACAAGCTCCTGAACACCAACTTCATGTTCACAAACAAGCCTAACGAGGTATTCCTTACTGAATGGCTATATAAACTGTTCGGAAACTACTATATCTTCGCCTTCCCATTCATCCTGATCATCATCTGGATAATCATTTATATCCCATGGCTCATGAAGCCTAGAAAATCAATCGCATAATCATGAAAAGAATAACAGACACCATCAAGAAGATCTTCAACACTCTAGCAGACTGCATAGCTCCTACCATCCCGATCCTCATCGGCGTCGGCATGCTGAAGGTGCTGCTGATCTTTTTGGGTCCAACGATCCTTGGCATTTTGAAAGAAAGCGACAGCACCTACATTGTGCTTAACTTTGTAGCTGATGCCGGCTACTACTTCATGCCGATCTACGTAGCCACAAGCAGCGCTGAGATCTTCTCTACAAACAAGTTTATTGCTGCTTTGATTGGCGGCATGCTGCTGAGTCCGACGTTTGTCGATCTGGTCAATGCAGGAACAAGCCTGAAAGTCTTTGGCCTTACTGTAGCTTCCACAAACTATGGAAACCAGGTGTTATCGTCAATCATCGCCATCTACATCATGTCCTATGTCTATAAGGGCCTATCCAAGATCATTCCCGAAAAGATCGAGGCTGTCCTCTTGCCATTAAGCACCATCATTATCATGGTTCCGATTGCCTTCTGTGCCATCGGTCCTCTTGGTGTCTTCCTTGGCAACAAGCTTGTGGATCTGATCATGCTGCTGAAGAATCTTGGCCCTATCGGCAATGGCATCATGTGCGCCATCCTTCCATACTGCATAATCATCGGACTAGGCGGTGCCGACCTTAGCGCCATGCTTCTTCTTTCAGCTGCCGGACCAGACCCTATCCTATTCTTCTCTAACGTCATGTACAACAGCATCCTTGGAGCTGTAACCTTCGCCATCTATCTAAGAGACAAGAAAGCCGATACATTGGCGGCTTCGATTGCGGCGATTGTTGGCGGAGCCAGTGAACCCGCGATCTATGGCGTTGTCATGAAAGACATCAAGGCACTGCTTTCGCTTAGTGCAGGCGGCTTTGTGGGAGGTTTCTTGTCTGGCATATTCGGCATCAAGACCTATGCCATGGCATCATTTGGAATCTTGGGAATATTGACAACTGTCGGTCCTGAATCATCATTGCTTCTTGCTTGTGTAGCTCTGATTTCAGGATGCATAAGTGGCTTTCTTTTATCTTTGCTGACACATAAGAAAAATTCATAGATAATCGTATATTCCAACAATCTGCGGTAAACCGCAGATCTTTTTTTGTTTTCACAATATACAAAAAGGCCGCAGCCTAAGCTGCAGCCCATGTATGCATTCTATCTGTCTCCAGTCACAGGAGGGATATATGGTACAGGCGGAATTGGCCTGAAGTAGTTGGTCACCCTGAAGCCTTCCTTTGCGCTTCCTGAGTAGGTGGCTGTGTACTTTTCAGGCACGGTCTCTCTGATCGTATAGACGATCTCCTCTCCGTCTTCGGTGTACCTGTCGAGGTCCTCGTATGTTCCCTTCCATGAGTTCTCCTTGGACAGGACGAGGATTCCGTCAGCAGAGAGCTCTCCGTCGATCATGACGCTCTCCACCAGGACTCCATCGGCATACAGGCTTACCGAAATCTCGGCTGGCCTTATCCTTGCGGCGTCATTGAGGTCGTCCCATATCTTCTCCACAGGGATGTCCACTATGGCCCTGTCGTGGATGGTGAGTGTGGATGCGCTCTCGTCGAAGATGCTGATGCTCTTGGTCTCCTCGCTGAACAGCAGCTCATATAGCCACTGCCAAGCTGTCTTGTTCTCGTTCAGGGAGACGGACACGAGCGAACGATCTACAACAATCGTGTACTCGTTAGGGTCGATGTCGTATCCTTCAGGAGCCGACTTCTCCTTGAGCGTGTATGTTCCGGTCTTCGTGAACTCTATCGTTGCCGTTCCGTCCACTGCCGTGGTGTAGTCGGATTCGTTCTTGTCGGCATCGATGAGAGTGAATGTCGCTCCGTTTAGTCCTGCCTCGGTTCCTGTGACGAGCTTCCTTACGGTTAGCTTCACAGGGGTCTCCTTGTCGTTCTCGTCCCTCTTAGGGGTGTTGACGATGCTGTAGCCGCTGACGACAGGGGCGAATCCCTCAGGAGTCACCTCCACTACGGTGTACTGGATCTCTGATCCGTTCCTTCTCTTAGGCAGAGGCTTGGTCGTCTTCCAGCTCCATGTGCCCGTATCCTGGGCAGGAGGGGTCACGGTGATGGTGTCGACGATGTTCTCTCCATCGAGTATGTTTATGGTTATGGATGGCCTAGCGTAGCCTGTCTTTCCTATGTAGTCGGCATCGCTCCAGGTCTTTGTTCCTTCGACGTTCACCGTCTCAGGGGTGTGGCTGTTGGTGACGATGAGGTTGCTGCCGGAGTATGCGGCGGCGTAGTTATCGTCATAGTCTCCGCCCGATACCGCAATCTCTGCTCCATCGGAATCGAGCTCCTTGATGAAGTATGCTATAGGCTTTCCTGCCTCGTTTGCAGGAAGATCCTTGAATGTGTATGTATATGCGTTTCCTGATGCGTCTGCGGTCACGCCTTCAGTCGATGTCGACATCGCTACCGTCTTTCCTTCGACCTTGGCCGATTCGCTTCCGACGGTCTTCCAGAGCTGGAAGGTCACGGATGCAGGGCGGTATCCGTCCTGGTCGGATGCGTCGTCCCAGATCTTCTTCACGGTGACTTCGGTGACGTCAGGAACGTGCTTGTTCGTTATGGTCAATGTGGCTGCGCCGTCCACGGTTCCGTAGGATACGGTGTAGTCGTCGTTGTACTTTCCGCCTTCGGCTATGGCGCTTCCGCTCTCTCCGGTGAGCTCGGCCACCGTGTAGACGATCGCCGCATCTCCATTGTATGCAGGAAGGCTCTGGTATTTGTGCTTGAATTCGTTGGAGGAATCAAGCTTCTGCCTCGAGCCAGCTACTGCCGTTCCGTCGGCATAGAGCTCTACCCATACCGCTTCAGGACGCCTTCCGTCCTGGTTATTGTTGTCGTCCCAGATCTTCTCGACAGGGACATCGACCACAAGGGCGTTGGCTATGGCTCCGCCGTTTCCTGGGTCGTAGGATACGACGTAGCTTCCGTATCTGACTCCATCGGCTATAGGATCGCCTGACGCATCGACCTCCCTGGCCGAATATGTGGCCGGATAGATGTCTGTTCCGATCTCTACGTATGCAGGAAGGCTCTCGAAGGTGTACGACCATGCTCCGGTAGTCTTGTCGGGAGCGATCTCCACAGGATCTCCGACCTTGGCCGTTTCGCTGTTGGCTGTCCTGTAGAGCTGCACCCTGATCGATTCCGGACGGGTGCTGCCGGCGTTGCCTCCGTCGGCCCATGTCTTGGTTACAGGAAGGCTCGTCACCAGGGTGTTGGTGATCGTGAGCTTTCCGTCGTCTGCCGCTGAATATGATGCGATGTAGCTTCCGGTCTTTCCGCCTTCGGCCACAGGATTTCCGTCTGCACCAAGCTCTCTGACCGTATAGGCTATGGCATTGCCTGATGCGCTGTATTTCGGCAGGTCTGTGAAGGTGTAGGCGTAGCCATCGGTGAGGGCTTCCGTCTTGCCTTCGACAGGGCTTCCGTCCGCATAGAGCTGGACCGTTACCGCTGGACGGCCGCTGTCCGTGCCGTCGTCCTTCCATATCTTCTGCACCGGAACGCTTGTGAGCTCGGTGTTTGTTATGGTCAATGTGCCGTTTTCGGCTGTACCGTACGATACGCCGTAGCTTCCGATCTTGCCGCCGTCATCGACAGGCACTGCAGGGTTCTTCGATGTATCGATCTCCTTTACCGAATAGGTCACAGGATAGATCACAGAATCAATCTCTTCGTATGGAGACAGGCCAGCGAACGTATGGGACCATGCTCCTGTAGTAGGATCTGGAACGATGGTCACAGGATCGCCGGCTTCGCTTGTCGTACCGTTGACGGTCTTATATAGCTGTACGGTAATCGAAGATGGACGTCCGCTTCCGCTATCGTTCCATGTCTTCATTACCGGGATATCGATCGGATCAACCGGCTCAAGAGCCAGCCTGCCGTTGTTTCCGAGGTAGTTTTCCATTATGTTGTGTCCCTCTCCGTTAGGGAAGGAAGCCACTCCAGCATATGTCGCAGTGCCGGTATTTCCTCCGGTATTTCCTTCCGGAGAGACCTTGTCGACGTTGATGGTCTTCTTTGTCGTTCCGTCGCTCTCCAGGAATCTAGGGTGAGTACCATTATTAGTTCCATCTTCGCCTATGCTGAAGAAGTGAGGGTTGTCTGGTTTAGGCACATAGATACCGACGGCATCGCCGATGGTCGACGTGTCAGTCGTTTTAATCTTCTTTGAAGAGAATTTATTGCTGTAGAGATTGAGAGATGCCATCTGCTCAGAGGTCATACCGTTGATGGATGTGGCCATGTCAGAATCGATCGATACGTTGTACGTCAGTCTGATAGGGTCAGCATCGACATATGCTCCGCTTTCGTTCTTGGTGAACAGAGGAAGCATGCCGGCAGGGACCTCCCAGGTAATGGTTTCGATGCCATCCAATTCATCTACAAGAAGAAACATTGTCTTTCCGTTGACTGGATCAGATTTATATTCTTTTGTGTATCCCTCTTGAGGAGAAGTCTGCTTTGTTAAGGTTATGGTTTTCGAATTCCCTACAGTCGCAGTCAATATGTCGGCATCGGTCAGGTGCATTCCTGTGCCAAGCGTATCAGTGATTGTAACACCGCCAAAAAGAGAGCCTGTAGTTGTTTCTTCTACAGGATTAAGAACCATTCCCGTTTCTGATGCTACGTTTTCTGCTAAGTCTCTGAATGCTTGATCTAATTGTTGAACAGTTCTTGCTTTGTAATAATATGTGTCGGTTGTGTAGATGTACTTATCTCCGCTGGTGCTATAATCAGCCAGGTCGCCGGTTGCATATGCATTTATTTTATCGGCAACATTTTTTGCTTGAGTTTTTGTTATCTGCAAGTTATCCTTGATTGTTCTTGTGTCGGCGTTTTCGTCCCATAAAGAACCGTCTTCAGGATATTTGCTCAACAGGAGCTTTGGCGCAACAAGTGCATTGAATTCTCCATTTACATCGTTTGATAATGCAATGGAGAAGAATCTGGTTTCTACTCCCGCTTTCTCCTCGGCTGTTGTTGCGTTGTTATATACATAATATTTATTACTTAGTTGATCTTTCCAATATGCAGCCGTGAGAATAGTGGCGGCTGCTCCAGAAGGGGTTGCATCCCATTTGCTTGATCCTGTATAACTATCTGGTCTAATGATTTTTGACACTTCGACATTTTGCACACTTGATCCTGGATACCAATGAGTGGCATTTCCATCAGTAAGAAGCAATACGTATGGAATGGTTTTGGTAGTTGCTGTGCTGCCTTCTGCCGTTATTTCATTAATCATGTGATTTATGGCCTGATACACACTGTATTGCGTCAATGTTCCAAATCCCGAAGTTGCATTGACTGTTTTAACAGCATAAGTTTTACCTTCTCCGTCTTTTAAGCCACTGGAGCTTGTAAGTTTGAAATTATTGGTAGTCGAAGTTGAACTATTTATATACTTTCCATCGCTTCCTGCGGTATATGAATCAAGAGGCAGAAGGACTTTGTTGTTTTCCCAGTTATCTTCTGTATCGTTTCCAAAGGTTGCGACCTCAATTCTATTGTATGGATTTGCCCTCATGATGATGTCAATGGCCTGGTTGGCAGCATTGGTCATGGCAGTATAACGACGTGCTCCTCCTATATCGGAAGTATCCATAGATTGTGTAATATCAAGCAGCAAAAGAACGTCTGCACGTGTTTGAGATATTGTTGAAGTTATTGAGGTATATGTCTGTCCTACGGTCGATAGGGTGACATCAAAAGACTTGTTGTCAGCAGCAACTGCA
>CALFPO010000025.1 GCA_937919165.1 uncultured Bacillota bacterium
CAACCAAAGGAGAATTGTACAGTACCAAAAGGCAACTTGAAGATGCCCGCAAGCAATATGGAGATGGTCTGATAGAATACAATGATGGCATTCTGAAGTTCAATGAGGAGATAGAGAGCGCAGAAGCGAAACTTAGAAAAGCACAGCAGGATCTTGATGATCTTCCTAATGCTGAATGGATGATCATGGATCGCACCTATCAGTATTCTAGCTATATGTATGATGGCACCTGCAAGCAGATGACTTCGATCGGATTTGCCTTGCCTTTCATCTTCTTCCTTGTGGCTGCTCTTGTATGTATGACAACCATGACTAGACTTGTTGATGAGCAAAGAGGACAGATAGGCATATTCGTAGCTCTGGGATTCACTGATAAGCAGATAATATGCAAGTATTGCGTATATGCATTCTTGGCAGCAGTAATAGGCTATGTGCCTGGCATAATAATCGGTCAGCTTCTATTCCCGACAGTCATCTATGATACATGGAGACTGATGTACTATTTCCCTAAAATGAAGATGCTTTTCCCATTCAAATACCTTCTTCTTTGCTTTGTATGCTTTGCGGGATTGATGATGCTTGTGACATTCTTGGTTGTAAGAGATCATCTTAAGGAAGTTCCAGCCTTATTGATGCGTCCAAAATCGCCTAAGAACGCAAAGGCTATCTTTCTAGAGAAGATTCCGCTGATCTGGGAGAATCTCTCTTTCACCTCAAAGATCACAGCCAGAAACATTTTCCGCTACAAGTCAAGATTCTTCATGACAGTCATCGGTGTAGCCGGATGTACAGCCTTGCTGGTAGTGGGCTGGGGAATAAAGGACTCAATTTCTGATGTTATAGATATCCAATACGGAAGGATCTTTGGCTATGACTATCAGATATATCTGGATAACGACCATCATCTAGAAAACAATCTAAAGATTCTGGAAGAAGACCTGAATAATGAAACGGTTGTGCCATTCATGCAATATACGTCGAAAGGCTATTTCTCTAAAGATGACGATACGATGGATGTAATCGTAATGGATCCCCGTGATGCCAACTATGTGTTGGGTCTCAAGCATACAGACCGCAAGAGCGATCTCAAACTCGATAATGAAGGCGTTATTGTATCCCAGAAATTCTCGATCAACAACGATATAAAGAAAGGTGACTACATTACTATCGAGTCACGCAATGGCATAAAGGCTGAAGTGAAGGTTGCAGATATCTGCGAGATGTATTTCCAGCATTATATCTTCATGTCCGACAAATACTATCAGATGGTATTCGATGAGAATGTCTATGATATCTGCATAGGCATAAAAACAAATGACTATGAAAGCCTAATGGAAGATTGCAATAGATTGGAAGATTTCATTTCGGTTGTTGATTTCTCCAGCATGATAGAATCTTTCCAGACCATGATTGAGGCATTGGATCTGATCATCGCCGTAATCATCATTACCTCAGGATCTTTGGCTTTTGTGGTACTGATAAATCTTACTCAGGTCAATATCTCGGAACGTATCAGAGAGATTGCCACCTTGAAGGTTCTAGGATTCAACGAAAGAGAAATTGATGCTTACATATTTAAAGAAATTCTGCTTCTGACTGTCATTGGCGGACTGGTCGGTCTTCCTCTTGGCGTCATTGAGCATCATTTCATCATGAAAGTCATAAATCTTGAAATGGTCATGTTTGGCATGAATATCTCGTTCATGTCGTTTACCTATGCCTTCCTTGTGACTTTTGTCTTTACAGCTATCGTTTTGCTGTTTATGAGAAAGCCGCTCGATGAAGTCAATATGATAGAGTCACTGAAGAGTGTAGAATAGGGTTATGCTGCTTATCAAAGAAATCAAATCGCATCAGGAAATTGATGAAAAAGGTTTGGCCAGACTCGTCGAAAGAAAACTTAGGTGCAAGATCAATAGTCTGCAGATCCAAAGAAAGGCGATCGATGCTAGAGATGGCCTTCTTTATGTGCATAACGTACTTGTGGAAGTCGATAATGAAGATAAATATCTCGGAAAGAATGTATCGATCTACATTCCGAGAGATTTGAGTGTTGAACATCTAGATAGAAACAAGACATGCATCATTGTGGGATATGGTCCTGCCGGCATCTTCAGTGCATATAGATTGTCGGAAGCTGGCTATAGAGTTCTGGTATTCGAAAAAGGCAAGAGAATAAAAGAAAGAGCGAAGGATGTGGAAGCATTCTTCAGTGGCGGAAAGCTGAATCCAAAAAGCAATGTCCAATATGGAGAAGGCGGAGCCGGTACCTTTTCCGATGCCAAGCTCACTACCAGAATAAAGGATGACTTTGTGGAGTATATTCTGAAGGTATTTGTTGAACATGGCGCAAAGAAATCGATCATGTATGAGAATCATCCTCATATCGGTACAGATAAGATTAGAGACATCATCGCAAATATAACCGATGATCTTATGAATAGAGGCGTAGAATTCCATTTTGAAGAGGAAGCAGAAGATATTGTCATTGATGAGAATAGAAATGTTCGGGGAATAAAGACAAGCCTTGGCGAATATCCATGCGATCATCTTTTGCTGGGCATGGGACATAGTGCCTATGAAAGCGTAGAGATGCTTAGAAGTCACGGAGTATATATTGAAGATAAGGATATAGCCATCGGCTTCAGGGTTGAACATCCTCAGGATTTCATCGATATGAATCAGACTTCCGGAATGGTGAAAGAAGCCAATGAATATTTCCTTAGATACAAAGATGAAAAGGGCGTATATTCCTTCTGCATGTGTCCTGGCGGAATTGTTGTGCCAGCCATGTCTGATGTCGGGACGATTGTCACAAACGGCATGTCATATGCGGATAGAAGCTCCGGCATTGCCAATAGTGCGATTCTGATACAGATCAGAAAAGATGAATTTGATGATGGCTATCGCTATCTCAAGAGCATCGAAGAAAAGGCTTATGCCTATTCGGATTCATATAAGGCCTTGAGCCAGAACATCAAGGATTTCATGGAAGGAAAGCTTGATGAACTGATATTCGAATCAAGCTATCCGCTCAAGACTGTTCCGTATGATTTCAACAATTTCTTCAAGCCGAGCGATCTTGAGATAATCAAAAGAGCGTTAAGGGATTTCGATCGCAAGATTCCAGGATTCATTGATAATGGCATCATGGTTGGTCCAGAGACCAGATCTTCATGTCCAATCAGGATAACAAGAAATGAAGATTTTGAATCCATCAATACCGGAAACCTGTTTCCGATGGGAGAAGGAAGCGGCTATGGTGGAGGCATAATGTCTTGCGCTTTGGATGGAATAAGGGTGGCCAATAAGATAATATCTAATTATGGAAAAGTATCAGCGGAATGATGAATGCAGCTATTGTCTGGGCATGTCCTTGACGATTGAGGCATTGAAGCACAAAGGCAAATATGTAAGGAATGTCTATATTTCCAGCAAGGCATACAAGAATGCCCAGCTTTCATATCTTCAGGAGCTTTGCAATGCAAATGGCATCGAACCAATTGAAGACGATCGTTTGATCGAAAAGCTGTCTTTGAAGGAGAACTGCTACTGCATTGGCGTTTTCGAGAAATTCAAAGAGAGTCTTAAAAGGGATAACCATATTGTTCTATATGGCTTCAATGATTATGGTGAACTTGGAACAATACTTAGGTCTGCGATATCCTTTGATTTCAAGGATATCGTCTTGATAGCTTCGGATATAGATTATTTTGATCCGCGTTGCGTCAGAGCATCTATGGGTTCGATCTTCATGTGCAATATCGCCTCATATCCAGATTTCGAATCATACAAAAAGAATTATCCGCAAAGAAACGTCTATCCTTTTGTCTCTGAATCAGAACATATGCTTAGTGCAATGGAAATTAAAAAGCCATACTCGATCGTCATATCGCAAGACTATGATGGACTTGATGAGATCTTTGAGGATGGCTACGGCATTGAACATAAGATGTTTGAAGAGATATCTTTATCGGTAAGATCTTCAATAATACTGTCACGCCTATTTGCCGAATCTTAAGCGGTAGCTGCATCTTTGGCAAAGAGGGGAAGATATGCGATGGTTTCTGAAATCATCCACATATCTGAGATAAGCATCAGATTGAAGGATATCTTTGAGGGTATCCTTTTTTAGATTTCCGATCTTGTTTTGACATTGAGGGTCAAGACAGCAAACAGTGACATCACTGTTTGAACTGATGGCTATCATGTCAATAGCTCCATGACATGTGCCTGAATCGCCTATGTATTGATTTTCTAATGATGGCCACTTGAATAGTTCTTCGAAGTAGATATAGACATTTTCCTTAAGCATGTAGGAATTCTTGCGGACAGTCTCATTGAAGCCATAGTCTTTTTTCAATCTTTCAAGATATTGCGAAAGCATAGAAGAAAGGCTATTACGGTCGTAAAAGCGCAGTTCCAGTTTTGTGTTTTCATTATTCCTGATAAGATTATCGATGGCATCGAAATATGACTGTCCTATATTGAGATTATTGATGCTGTGAAGCGAAATCGATAGCTTTCTTAGGCATTCATGCGAAAGGATATCAGGATATTTGTCTAGCAGAACGCCATTTGTGACAAGCTGAAGCTTGAAGCCTTTTGCGGAAAGGATATCAAGGATCTTATTGAACGATGGATGCAGCAATGGCTCGCCAAGAATATGAAGATATATATAATCGCAATATGGCTTCATCTGGCTTGTATAGTCATCTATCTCTTCAAGATTAAGAAATCTTGAGCCTTTATCATAGGTACAGAAAGAGCAGCTGAGATTGCATGAATTGGTGATTTCCAGATAGACTCGCTTAAGCATGATTTAATTATAGTGGCTGTATGGACGATTGAAAAGTTGCCGTCTATATTATATAATTTAGTCCAATGAGGGAGTAGCTTGCGTAGAGATACGTGTCAAGCCAACAATCTCGGCTATAGGCCTGGTTTGTCATAAAAAGCGAGACTCATGTATGACTTCTGTGTTGTGCATGAGTAAATATCATGCCCATAAGGAAGTTATGGGTTTTATTTTGCGAGGTTATAGAAATGGAAAAATACTATTTGGAGGACTGTAAGGACGTTCTCAAGGAATTCGATACAACCGAAAACGGTTTATCGGAAGAAGTAGCTCAATCTAGACTGAAGAAATTCGGCAAGAACAAGTTGGCAGAAGCTAAAAAGGAACCTTTATGGAAGAGATTCATCAATTCCATTTCCGATCCAATGATCATCATGCTTCTGGCTGCAGCAGCCATTCAGGCTGTCGTAAATGTTCTGCAGATGAAGGACGGCTTCAAATTCTCGGAATTTGCGGATGTTGTGGTAATTCTGGCTGTCGTCGTGATCAATACGATCATGTCGCTCATTCAGGAATCCAAAGCTGAAGGAGCAATGGAGGCTTTGATGCAGATGACTGCTTCGACATCGAAGGTTCTGCGTGATGGAAAGATAAGCATCATCAAGAGCGAAGATGTCGTATTGGGTGATGTCATCGTTTTTGAAGCAGGCGATACAGTACCTGCCGATTGCCGAATCCTGGAATCGCATTCCCTGAAAGCTGAAGAAGCAGCGCTTACCGGCGAATCAGTTCCAGTAAGCAAGATCGTCGATATGCTTATGCTTAAAGAAAACAGCGATGATGTAACTTTGGGCGATAGATACAATATGCTATATAACGGCTCTACCATCGTTTATGGACGCGGAAAGGCTGTAGTGACCGCCTGCGGCATGGATACTGAAATGGGCAAGATCGCTGAAGCTCTGAATATGGCTGATAAGGAATTGACCCCATTGCAGAAGAAGATGTCTGAACTTTCAGACTTCTTGACCAAACTTGTCATCTGGATCTGCGTAATTGTCTTTGTGGTAGGCGTTCTTGAGACTGTGCTTATCAATAGGGACAATTTCACCCTTTCGATGCTTGGAACCACAACGCTTGATACATTCATTGCCGCAATTGCTTTGGCTGTTGCAGCTATCCCTGAAGGATTGCCGGCAGTTGTGACGATTATCCTATCGATAGGTGTTTCGGCAATGGCAAAGCGTCAGGCTCTGATCAGAAAACTTACAGCTGTTGAGACCTTGGGTTGTACAAACATAATATGTTCAGACAAGACTGGTACTCTTACCCAGAACAAGATGACGATTGTCGATGAATTTACTGTAGACAAACAATTGCTTGCAAAAGGCATGGCTTTATGTTCTGATGCCGAAATCAAGGAAGGCGAAACGCAATCTACCGGTGAGCCTACCGAATGCGCGCTTGTGAACTACGCTTTCGCAAACGATCTTCCTAAATACGAAATAGAAGCTAAGCAGCCTAGAGTTGCCGAAGCTCCATTCGATTCTAATCGTAAGATGATGTCAACTATCCATGATACCGATGGCAAGTTTGTGCAGTTCACCAAAGGTGCTTTGGATGTGATGCTTGAAAGATGTACACATTATCTTTCAGAAGGCAATAAGGTTGTTCCAATGAATGATGATCTCAAGAACGAGATCTCTTCAAAGAATAAGGAATTTGCCGACAAGGCTTTGCGTGTGCTCTGCTTAGCATATAGAGAATACGACAAGCTTCCTGCATCAGTAGAACCGGAAGATCTGGAAAACAATCTGATATTTGTAGGTATTGTCGGCATGATTGACCCTTGCCGTCCAGAAGTATATGAAGCCATCAAGGAATGCCGTGAAGCCGGCATCAGACCTATCATGATTACCGGTGACCATAAGGATACAGCTGTTGCCATAGGCAAAGACTTAGGAATCATCGAAGATGAATCGATGGCTATTGTCGGTTCCGAATTAGATAAGTATTCCGATGAAGAAATGATCGACATCGTTCCTAAATACTCTGTATACGCTCGTGTACAGCCTGAACATAAGACCAAGATTGTAAACGCCTGGAAGAATCGTGGCATGGTTACGGCTATGACAGGAGATGGCGTAAATGATGCGCCTTCTATAAAGGCTGCCGATATTGGCGTCGGCATGGGCATCACCGGCACGGATGTCACTAAATCTGTTGCGGATATGGTGCTTGCGGATGACAACTTCGCCACAATCGTAAATGCTGTCGAAGAGGGAAGAAAGATCTATGACAATGTCTGCAAGGTCATTCAGTTCCAGCTTTCGACAAACCTTTGCGAAGTAATAATCATGTTTGTGGCATCACTGATGAATTTCACGATCCTTTCTCCAGTTCATCTGCTTTGGGTAAACATGGTAACTGACTCATTGCCAGGACTTGCATTAGGCATGGAAAAGGCTGAAGGCGATGTTATGAAGAGAAAGCCAAGAAATTCCAGCGATGGCATCTTTGCTAACGGAGCTGGTGTTGATATGGTATGGCAGGGTATCTATCTGGCTATCATTGAACTTGCTGCGTATTTCATTGGACTGTATCTTGAAACAGGATCAATCTCTGGATTCTTCGGAGCTCCTGATTGCGTAAATGCCATTGCTATGGCATTCCTGACTGTCAACTTCTCAGAAATCATGTGTGCTGTAAACATGCGTTCACAACACAATTCGATATTCTCTAAGCATCTTCTCAAGAACTTCAACTGGTGGCTGCTCGGTGCTGTTATCGTTACGACTGGATTGACATTGGCTGCTATCTATATGCCAGGACTGCAGAATGTGTTTGGCATCATTCCTGGCACATTCACGAGAGTTGAACTCACTATATGCATTGCCTTGGCATTCTCTACTGTTCCTGTATTCGAATTAGGCAAAGCCATGAGAAAGCTTGGAAACAGAAGAAATCGTCATGCTGATTAGAACCATATTGCTACTGATGGCAGCTTATGCTGCCATCATTCTGATTGTTTCGATAAATTTTGATTGCGATAATGCAGATTATATAATCGTTCTTGGTTCACCATTGCTGGCCGATATGCCTACTCCTGATCTTGCGATGAGATTGGACAAGGCATACAAATACCTCAAGAAGAATCCTGAAACAAAGCTTGTATTAAGCGGAGGCAAAGATAACAAATCTACAGTGACGCAAGCTTACGCCATGCGCGAGTATCTTGAAGCCAGAAATCTGAAGAAGAAAGATATCATCATGGAAAACTATGGTATGGATACCGTAGATTGCCTAAGAAACTGTTTCGGACTGATAGATTTCCGTAAGAAGATCGTTATAGTATCATCAAACTACAATATCTTCAGAGTAAAGCTTGCTTGCGTGATGATGGGTGTTGAGATTCAAACCTTATCTTCACCAGCGATCCCTTTAAGTCTTGTAGTCAATATTCTAAAAGAAGAATATCTGATCATCAGGACTGCAATCGACCTAAAAAGGCACTAACGTGCCTTTTCGTTTGATACAAGCTTATCCGCATAAAGATGGAACTGTTCCTTGTTGTAGAGACTAAGCAGGAAATTTTCTTTGGCCTGAGGATACTTGTGGTAGATGTCGTGAAGCATCTCTTTTATTTCTTGGCGTTTGGTGAAGCCGTCATTTGGGCAATTCGATCTGATTATTGGAATGCTGAGTTCTTTGCAGGTCTTTGAGATATCTGATTCAAATGCCAGACAGAATGGTCTGATGAAATCGGTGTTAGAACTTGTTAGATGCATCTTTGGATCGAAGGTCGATATTCTTCCGCCATATATCATGTTCATGAACATGGTTTCTATGGCATCATCTGCATGATGCGCAAACGCTATCTTGGTATATCCTAGCTTCTTGGCAGCCTTGATTACGGCGCCTTTCTTCAAAGTTGAACAAAGCGAGCAATCGATTCTGTCCTTGTTAAGGTTAAGATTAAGAATATCTTTGATTTTTGATTCTTCGCGATATATCTCAATAGGATATTGGCTGAACCATTCCATCAGCGGTTCGAAGTCTTCTTCTCCAAAATTAAGGTCTATGTGAATGCCGATAATGTCGAAAGTCTTATGATAGGTATTCTCATAAAGAAAGCGATATAGATATAGGCTATACAGCAAAAGGCTGGAGTCCTTGCCTCCTGAAATGCCTACCGCAATCCTGTCCTTGTCCTCAATCAAGGAGAACATATTGTCGGCTTTTCTTATGTATGCAAGCATCTTCTTCATGGACATATGAATATTATATATCATGATATAATTGAGTGTATGCAGAATGTCTTGTATGTCTATAAGCCTAAAGGAATATCATCATTTGATGTATGCTATAAGCTGCGTAAAGTGCTTGGCACCAAAAAGATCGGCCATACCGGAACGCTTGATCCTAATGCTGAAGGAGTGATGATAGTTCTTTTCAATAATGCGACAAAAGCCAACCAGTTTCTGGTTTCTGACAGAAAACGATATGAAGGAAGAATGCTGTATGGCATTGAGACTGATACTCTTGATATAGATGGAAAAATAATCAAAGAAGAGGATTATTCTGTTCCTGAAAAGGAAAAGATTGAAGAAGTGCTGAAATCGTTTATGGGCAAAAGCATTCAGGAAGTGCCTATGACCAGCGCTATAAAGGTTGATGGCAAAAGGCTATATCAGTATCAATATGAAGGCAAGGAAGTTGAACTTCCTAAAAGAGAGATTGAAGTATTTGATATATATCTTAAAGAAGTCTTTAAAGATGGCTTTTCATTTGTGGCAGAAGTATCTTCAGGTACTTACATAAGATCATTGGGAAGGGATATTTTATCAAAGTTGAAAATGATCGGAACACTTAAGGAACTGACCCGTATCAGTATTGATGATGTTGATATAGACGAGTGCGATAGATTGGAAGACATACTGGAAGGAAGATATGCGGCTCACGAGCTATATGATGTACTATCCAGAAGATACAAGACATTTGTTGTGGACAACGCTGATGATGTCATGAATGGCAAAAGACTGAAGATCGAATCAGATGAAGAATATCTTCTCATCTGCGATGAAGAGAAGCTGATTGCGATGTACGGAAAAGATGGCGATGAATATCGCTGCATCAGAGGCCTTCTATGAAGAAAGTCATAATTCATGAAAAAAATTTCGAAAAGATAGATAGCAATGTAGCCTGCATAGGCTATTTTGATGGTCTGCATCTCGGACATCGGGCTTTGATAAATAGAACTATCGAGCTTGCGGGAAAAAAGAATCTGAAATCAGCTTTGATATGCTTTGAACCTGATCCTCAGGATATAATCAATTCTCGAAGAAACAAGCATCTTCTTTCATATGAAGAACGCATAAGAATGATTGAAGATATCGGAATTGAGCAGCTGATTGTCATCGAGTTCGATGAAATGCTGATGAATATGACTCCTGAAGATTTTATAGATGAATATCTTAATCGTTTCAACATAGATACATTGATATGCGGTTTTGATTTCACTTTTGGCCATAAGGGCAAAGGGAACAGCGGGCTACTGAAAGAGAAGGGAAATTTCATTCTGGAAATAATTGAAGAAGTAAAGTGTTATGGAAAAAAGATTTCTTCAACAAGAATAAAAGAAGCCTTGAATAAGGGCAATTTCAGCCTTGTTGATAGACTTTTGGGTTTTGATTATTGTCTTATACTTAAAGCTGAGGAATGCAAGAAGAAAGGCTCAGATTATCTTGTACAGGCAAGTCTATACAACAATGACTGCATAATGCCTAAAGATGGAGATTATGAAGATTTCTTTATTTCAGATGGCAAAGCCTATATCATCAGTAAGACGCCCATTAACAGGAATGGAAAGATATATCTCGAGATATGAAAGAACTGTTTCTTGATAGAGCAAAAGAATATTTCGGCAAAGACTATGATTCATTTGTGAAGAAAATGAATGAACCTTGCACACAAGGTTTTTTTCTCAATACGCTGAAAGCAAGCAAAGAAGAGATATTGGAATTATGTGACTTCGGATATGAAGAATCCATATTGAGCAGCGATTCATTCTATCACCATGAAAGCAGTATCGGCAAAAGCAAAGCATATGAGCTTGGTCTCATATATCCTCAAGAGATAGCTGCTTCGCTTACCAGCAAATACATCGATAAAGACGATATTGATGTTGTGGTAGATATGTGTGCAGCCCCTGGAGGCAAGACCATAAATGCCTTGAACAGAATTGGCAACAATTGTCTCTGCATATGCAATGACTATTCATATCCGCGAGCCAAGGAACTGAATTTCAATCTGGAAAGACTTGGGATCGATAATGTCATCGTCACAAACAAGTCATGCGATGATCTTGCAGATGAATTGGAGAATGTTGCCGACCTTGTGATCCTTGATGCTCCATGTTCTGGCGAAGGAATGATAAGAAAATATCCAGAGATTCTTGATTCATATTCTTTGAACAATATTCAGTCTTTGGCAAACACGCAAAAGAGTCTTCTTGAGAATGCATATAGGATCCTGAAAGGAAATGGCCAGCTCGTCTATTCTACCTGTACATTCGCATTTGAAGAAGACGAATATCAGGTATCCGCTTTCTTGGATAGACATAAGGATATGCATCTGATTCCTTTGGCAGAAAAGCATTCATCAAGACTTGACGGCACCTCGAAACTGTCTTTCATCAACGGAACTGAAGGACAGTTCTTTGCGATAATGAGGAAAGACGAAGATGGTCTGCGTCCTCATCGCAATTATCTGAAATGCATAAAGGATAAAGATGCTGAGGCATTCATCAAAGATAATCTCAATCTTGATCACTATTATCTGTATAAGCGAGATAATCATTGCTATCTTTCAACTAGTGAACTATTCGATATGAAAGATAATGTATTGCGATATGGAATATATCTTGGTGAAATAGTCAATAAGCGATTCGAACCTGATCACAATCTCTATAGATCCAATTCTCTTAAAGGCATGTTCAGAAATGCTTATGATCTATCAGAAGATGAATATGGCAAATACATATCAGGAAATGAAATAGGTTTAGATAGAAATAACGGCTATTATCTTATCACATACAGAAATCACTCGCTGGGATATGGCAAATGTGTGAATGGACGACTGAAAAACAAATACCCTAAAGGATTGCGCAGGATGGTATAATTCATTTATGGAAATTAAAAAAAGCGATTTGGGAACTTATAGGATCGAATCGAATGCATTCAAGTCAATCGCCGAGATAGCAACGAGAAAGATAAAGTATGTTACGCCTGCCAAAAAAAGCGATTCCGTGAACTGCAAGATCGGCAAGAACGGTGATCTTAGTCTGACCATATCAGTCAGGATGAAGCAGGGATGCGATGTCATAAAGACCTGCAAAGATCTGCAAGATTCAATATATGAGACTATCGAAATGATGACTTCGGTTGCATGCAAAAGCATCAATATCGATATTCAGGGATTCTATTAAAAAAGACATTTCGATGAGGAAATGTCTTTTCTTTCTATTCGGTAACGTTAACTCTGATTATTACTTTTTCAGTCGCGTATTCTGTAGTGATGATGACGGTAATGGTTCCTGATGCAACCTTAAGATCATCGAACCCTTCCTTGTAGGAGATGCTTGCGACATCGCCGAGGACTATGTCTAGCCCTTCATATGATTCAGGATCGGTAGTTATGCTTAGAATCTCATCATTTGTCACTGGAGTGACAGTTACAGAAGCATTCTGATGAACATTATCGTTTCCATTGATCAGAGTGTACTTGATTTCGTGCGATACTTCTTTCTTTGTGCGATATACAAGAGTATAGGTGTAGCCATCGACTTCAACGACTTCATTGCCATATGTATATGAGCTATATCCATCGGTCACATAGAACGTTCCGACAGAATCTGCATTTTCTGTTGGATCTTCAACAAAGGCAATGCCATTGTTTGTGGCCCAAGTCTTCATCTTGTCATAGCTTCCGATATAGTCAGCAGATGGAACCGTGAAGCGTTTTGCGGCATTCTTGATAACAAATGTTTCAGTATCGGCATTAGATGTTCCTGAACCATTATCGAATCCATAGTAGCAATCTACGGTAACCTTGTCGCCATTGGCTAAAGATAATTTGGTAGTGTAGCTGTCTTCATCAGATTTGACATGCATCTTATTGGAAGAGCCATTGGATGTGACGGTGATGTCAGCCATATATTTGACTGGACCATAGATCCACGACTTGTCGAAGAGCACCTTTCCGCTTGCGGCAACAATAACTTCACTGCCTGATTTTAGGGAAATATCCTTGACGTCATTACGATCTCCTAAGGCATTCTCGTTTGGATACTTAGGCCAATCGATAGTCAATACGCCAGTGGATTCAACCAAATCAACATTTGCATCGCCCATCTTTTCGATTGAAGGAGCAGAGAGATTGACGGTTCTAGCTGATTCGGTCTTTATGAGACCGGTAGTCTTCAATGATTCGTCCATTCCTTCTATGCATGCAGCATATGGCCATGTGCCGATGATATGTGTTATAGAAGTAACACCATTAGGTCTTGTGAGTTTGACTGGCGTTTCGTCAGTATATTCGTTTACCGCATCAAGAATGAGCCTTGTGATTTTTCCTGATGGTCTTTCGCCATAGTAGTAGTCATCATCGATATATGATTGTTGGCCTACAGCAGCCTTTTCATATCCAACCCAAGTAGCGATTGAATACTCTGATGTAGACGCTATCAGCCATCCGTCTTTGATTGCTCCAGAAGGGATTCCGAACTGCTTGCCAGAAGTACCATAGTCGGTAGTTCCTGTCTTGGCATATACTGGATAGTCAGGTATCTTCACATAGTTGTATGTGCCGCCATATGACTGGACATTAGAATATAGAAGTTCGGTTGTCATGAAGGCTGCTGCTTCTGATAGGGCTTGTGTAGACTGATATACAGGAGCAATAGGGGATTTGCCGTTGGTGAATTCGATTCTTTCGATTGTGTGTGGCGTGTTGTATACGCCATAGTTCATCAGCATAGCCAAAGCTGCAGCCTGCTGCTTGCAGGTAACAACACAATCTGAACCGCCGATGCCAAACTGTACGTTGAAGGTATCAAGCGTGAAATCGTAGCCGATCGATTGAGCATAATCGACAACATATTCTGTCTTCTTGGCATCAATGACAGCCTGCAGAGTCTGGATAGCTGTTGTGTTGATGGAATTTCCGACAGCCTGCTTAAGGGTAACGTCTCCTACGTAGGTTCCAGAGAAATTGTAGACAAGATTCTGTTTGGATGAATCCATGTACATTGGCTTATCGCATAGGACATGATCTGTTGCCCATCCAAGATTCTCAAAAGCAAGCGAATAGTCGAGTATTGGTTTTATAGAAGAACCAGGCTGCTTGTACTGGTCGATCGCATGATTAAGCAAAAGGGCACCGCCATCGGCATAATTTCTTCCGCCAAGAACGCCAATGATCTGACCGGTAGAGACATTCATGCAGATAGAAGCGCATTCGAAGTAATCGTCAGGGAATTCAAGATAGCCATCCATATTTCCGGCTTGGATTCTGTCCATCTCTTCCTGAACACCTCTGTTCATATATGTATAGATATGCATTGTTGTTGTATATGGATCAAGACCTGTAAGATCATATACTTCTTCAACAACTGCATCGATGTAAGCCTGATAAGGAATGCCTTCGCCGCTGCCTGATTTCTGATATGGGTCATTGAGCAGATCTTCGATTCTTACTGCTGAAGCCAATTCATATTCTGTATCGGTGATATATCCGTGATAGTTCATCAGATATAGGACTTCTCCGACCCTTTCCTGAGCAGCTTCAAGGTTCCAGAAAGGATTGTAGTAGTTAGGGGCATTGATTACGCCTGCAAGCAAGGCTCCTTCAACAAGGCCACAGTCCTGCACATCTTTGCCGAAATAGTATTGGGCAGCTTTCTGGATGCCACGGATATTGCTGTCGCCACCGAAATTTAGCTTGTTTATGTATGAATCGAAGATGGCTTTCTTGGACTTGTTTCTTTCAAGTTCCATAGCCAAGGCGATTTCCTGTACCTTACGTGATATCTTCTTTGGCGCGTTGATGCCGCCTTCATCATCGACGAAATAGGTATTCTTGCATAGCTGCATGGTGAAGGTAGATCCGCCTTGTTCGAATGATCCAGCCATGATATCGACAATGAATGCTTTGGTGAAACGTGGAACGTCAAAGCCGTTGTGTTCGAAGAATCTTGAATCCTCGACAGCAACAAATGCATCGACAACGCAGTTTGGAATCTCGTCATAGCTGACATTCTGCCTGATTGTCAGTCCGAGATCGGCAATCTTGTTGTTGTCCTGGTCATAGATGATGCTTGATTCTTGCGAATCGAAGTCTGAGAGATTGAGGTCTGGCTTGTCTTTCAGCATTGTTGCAAGAACAATCACTCCAATAACAATGCAGATAAGCGCAAACATGGCGATAATAGAAACGATTATCGCCCATAGATTGACTTTATTCATCTTTCCTTTAGTTTTTGTTTTTTTCATTTTTCTCTCCTACAGACCAAATGCCTTGTCGACAATTGCAAGGTAATCGCAAGGTTTCGCATAGCCTTGAGCTATTTCAAAACCTTTTTCCTGAATCCATGAGTAAGGAAGGGACTTCCTTTGTCCGCTCTTATAGAATTCAATGAAATCTTCCGCTTTAATTAGAAAAGCCTTATCATATGAAACCATTCTCAATATGATGAAGGCAATAGCCCCATGTCTCAATACATCAGACAGATGCTTGATCTGATGTTCGTGAATCGATGAGAAAGGGAATGAGGTCTTCGATCTGCATTCCTTTGCTTCGAA
>CALFPO010000026.1 GCA_937919165.1 uncultured Bacillota bacterium
ATGAGGTGTTTCCGATTAAACAGAACACTCTGATACTTCAGGCATTTCCACCTCATCAGTCTCGCTTCGCTCGACAGCTTCCCCTCAAGGAAACACTGAATAATTGCCTCAAAAAATGAAAAAGCGATTTTGGAAATGAATTAAGTGCTAAAATAGTAATTTCTCGGCAAGTATCCCTGCCATTTTTGCTTGTTTCTTATTTTCTTTTCTCAAGAGGGCGCACTACCCCCTGTGGAGAAATTATGTGATTTTTGCGAGCATATATAAATTGGCGCTTGCAAACAAGAGATGTGCGTGACAGTTGTTTTTGTAGAGTCCCTTGTACCGCACTTTCCTCCATCCGAAAATGTCTTTTACAATATGGAACGCAAATTCAACTTTGCACCGGACGGCTGACTTTCGTTTTTCTAATGCCTTTTCTTCTCCCCAAGCCAGACTGTCCCCATAGTGTCGCTTGAATGTACCAATTTGTCGGTTGATGCGGTAATCCCGCTTTACACCGTCTTCTACATTCCGCTCCATTTTCAAATAGCCGGCATCGCCGTACACTACTGCATCATCCGGGCGCAGAAGCTTGGGTGCAACCTTTGTTTCTGCTGCGTTTGCTGCTGTTGCTTCCAAACTATGGACAAACCCATACAACGGATCTGCTCCAATATGTGCTCGCATTCCAAAGTACCATTTGGTGCCTTTTTTGACGGAATGCATTTCCGGGTCTGTTGAATGTGCTTTGTTCTTCGTGCTTGATGACGCTTCAACAATCGTTGCGTCGACAATTGTCCCGCCATGGACAGACTTTCCCTTTTGTTCTAAAAGCTGTTGAACCTGTGCAAATATCTGAGATTGAATTCCGTGTGTGTTTAAGAGTTTTCGAAACTTGCACAAGGTCGTTGCATCCGGAACCTGCTCATCCATAAATGTCAAGCGAAGAAAGCTGCGCATTGCATAACTGTCATAGATCGCATCCTCAATTCCTTCGTCAGACAGATTAAACCAGTTTTGGAGCATAGTCATCCGCAGCATCCGTTCAATGTCTTGGGGGCGTCTGCCGCGTTTTCCGTCAGGATAATAAGGTACAATAAGCTTTACCCATTCATCCCACGGAACAACTCGATCCATCTCCTCAAGGAATTCCTCTCTGTGCGTCTTCTTCCTGCGCTTGCTGTATTCAATGTCTGTAAAACTGTATTGTTGTTCCATCGCTTGGTACCTTGAGGTACTTCAGTGCAATCAAATATTCGGCCTGCGTAATCGGCAATTCTTCGAGCGGTATTGTGGAGGTTCCATCTTTCAATAAACCAACCATCAATATCGGCGATCGTCAAAGAGGAAGAATCCAGGCCAATAGCATAATCAATTGCAAGCCAGAAGAGAAAGATATTGAAAAGGCTTTGGCCAAAGCCATGAAGTTTGATGAAAAGGTTATCAATCCTTATGGCAATGGAAAGACATCAGACAAGATGGTTAAGATAATTAAGAAGACCTTCTATGGTAAAAATATAGATCTTAAGAAGAAATTCTATGATTTGGAGATAAGATGAAGAATATTGCGATAATTCCAGCAAGGAGCGGTTCAAAGGGGTTGAAGGACAAGAATATCAGAAAGATCAATGGCAAGCCTTTGATTGCGTATACAATCGAGGCTGCTTTGAAATCTAAATGTTTTGATGTTGTCATGGTTTCTACTGACAGCAAGAAATATGCCAAGATTGCCAAGGAATATGGGGCTGAAGTTCCATTTCTTAGAAGTACAGAGACATCGCAAGATAAATCATCTCCATGGGATGCGGTGAAAGAGGTTTTAATCAACTACAAGAATCTTGGGAAAGAATTTGACACATTTACCCTGTTGCAGCCAACATCCCCTTTAAGGACGCACAAGGACATTCAGAACGCATACAAGCTAATGGACGAAAAGAAAGCCAATGCCATAGCTTCTATGTGTGAACTTGAATGCTCAATGCATCTGGTGAATAAGTTGCCAAAGAGTTTGTCTATGGACAGTTTCATATCTGAAGAGAACTACAACAAGCGTAGACAAGATATTGAGACATATTATCATTTCAATGGTGCTATCTTCATTTCTAAAGTGAAAACCTTCATGAAGGATATGAATATCTATAAGAAGAAATGCTATGCATATATCATGGACAGAAAGAACTCATTTGATATTGATGATGAGTTTGATATAAAGATTGTAGAGGCAATACTAAATAAATGAAAAAAAGAGAAAATGACTTGGATTCCCTGAAGCTTATAGCTATTTTGATGGTTATACTAAGCCATTTTTTTGCTGATGCAGAAGTAATTGATCCGTCATGGAAAGCCATTAATCTGATTCCTGTTTTAGGAAAGGCAGGAGTTGGAATTTTTGCGTGTGTTACCGGATTGCTTGCATATAGGTCTGGAAAGAGCGGTAAGGATACATTTAGATACATAATAAGAAGATACATGTATTTTGCTGTGTGCGGTTTTGTGGCAAACACCATATTCTATATAGTTAATCCAAACAGTATTAGTCGTGAAGAGATGAATTTCTTTTATGTTTTAGGACAAAGCATTACTCTTGGAGATGGCGTTTTTGCTACATTTTGGTTTGCCAGAGATTTTTTCTTTGGATGCACGATTTCTTTCATAATTGGAAAATATGGAATCAAGGCTTTCGAAACGTTATGTATCATGATGATTATGCTGTGTAAAAAGGAAATATTCCTTTCTTCATGTTTGTATGGATGCATAATAGACGGAATCTTAGATAAATATGGCAAGAAAAAGATTTCTTCTGTTTTTTACTTTGCTTCTTTGATTTTGTATATCATTAGCGTCAAAATGCCGGAAAGTTATTTACGGTATTTTTTCTGCTGTCTGTTTGGTTTTGTGCTTGTAGTGTCATTCAAGTCAGAAGGACCATTAAACAAATTCTCGAATAATCGATACGTATCATTTCTTGGAAAATACACAATGGGAATGATGATTCTTCATACGCTTATTTACGGTGTCCTTTTCAAATATTATGCGAACAAATTATCTATGAATTTGATATTTGTAATTTGGCTTTCTTTCACGATGCTGCTGTCTATTCCGCTTGAAAAGCTTATCAAGACGCTGTATTTGCTTGCTGACAAATTGTTAATGAAAATTATTGATTATATATAAATTAGCGTTTCAGTCTAGTTATGACAATTCAATAGCTTTGATATAATAAAAACGATGATAAAAGAACTGTTATATCCATTTGATCCAAATTATATTCTGGAAAACAAAAGAAAGATAAAAAAGGACATGAATATATACAAGAAGAAGTGTTATGCATATATCATGGATAGAAAGAATTCGTTTGATATTGATGATGAATTCGATATAAAGATTGTAGAGGCAATACTATGCAAAAGGAAATAAACGGTAGAGATAGAGTTTTCGATTTCATAAAACTGTTCTCGATGTTGATGGTAATAACACACCACTTTATGGTGTGCTATCTAGAATATGAAAGTATCCCGTTGAAGATTGTAAACGGAAAATACGGAGTGCAGTTGTTTGCCGTTGTGTTGGGCATCTTTGCATTCAGAAAAGGAAAGAAGAACACAGAAGATACATTACACTATGCTTTGAGAAGGTATGCTTTCTTCCTTATCTGCGAATTTGTAATAAATAGCATTTATTATCTCTTCAATATTGATGGAAGTAGAACAATTATGTCTTTTGGATTTGTGATAGGACAAAGCGTTGTACTGGGTGATGAGATATTCCCGACCATATGGTTTGCAAAAGAGTTTTTGGCTGGTTCAATACTGAGCTTCATAATTGGAAAGAAGGATTATGGTATCAAAGACATCACATTCATTGTTCTTTCGCTTGGCATAATCAGCGAACCCTTTGTGGCCGCATGTGTTATGGGATGCATAGCGGAAAAGCTAATAAGCGAAGATTTGTCCTTGTTCAAAAAGACATTGGTACAGATTGTTGTGCCTTTAGCATCTTTGGCTCTGATGATTGTTTTGAAGAAAAGTAACCTGACATATTTCATCTTTGGTATTAGTGCAATGTTTGTGATAACTGTTGTTAATAATAATATGTTTCAAAAGATATCTGATCACAGGATAGTTAGCTATTTAGGGAAAATTACAATGCCAATGCTTATGATACATCCATGCCTTATTGAGCTTGTGAATCTGATAGGTTCAGGTAATGGAATTATATTGATAATATGTCGTTTTTTTGTCCTGTTGGTCTTGGTACTTATAGCTTCTGTTGTACTTGATGTCATAATAAAATACCTTATGAAATTTGCAGACATGATAATTGATGTTGTTTTTGATAGAGTAAACAAGGTTACTAGGAGAAATGATTAAAGAACTATTGTATCCGTTTGATCCAAATTACATTTTGGAAAACAAAAAAAGGATAAAGAAAAAACTGCTTGAAAATAGTAATGGTTTTATTGATAAAAAAATAGCTATATTGGGTGGAGCGACTACATCGGCTATCAAGCAGATCATGGAACTATTCTTATTGAACAACGGTATCAAACCTTCTTTCTATGAATCTGAATACAACAAGTTCTATGAAGATGCGATGTTTGATAATCCGGAACTTAAAGAGTTTGGTCCTGATGTCATCTATGTATGTACAACCATAAGAAACATAATGGAATATCCTTCAATAACCGATGATGAAAAGGTTGTTAACGGCATTCTTAGCAACGAATGGATGAAATTTGAGAACATCTGGAAGAACTTAAGGGAAAGATATGGATGTCCGATTATTCAGAATAATTTTGAGATGCCTATGTATCGTCTTATGGGCAACAAAGAAGCAAGCGATATTCATGGCAAGATAAACTTCATCAATAGACTAAATGTGCTGTTCTATGATTATGCACAGAAGAACGACAACTTCTATATTTGTGACATCAATTATATTTCTGCTGATTTTGGTTTGAAGGAATGGCATGATTCGTTTTATTTCCATATGTATAAATATGCAATGAATGTTAATGCAATCCCTTACCTATCTTTCAACGTAGCAAACATCATAAAGTCTTTGTTTGGCAAGAACAAGAAAGGTTTTGTACTTGATCTTGATAACACTTTATGGGGCGGAGTCATCGGAGATGATGGAGTAGAAGGAATAAAGATTGGACCAGAAGAGCCGGAAGGAAGAGTATATACAGAATTCCAGAAATACATAAAGGAACATAAACAACTTGGCGTTATATTGAACATCGATTCCAAGAATGATTATGAAAATGCAATTGCAGGATTGAAACATCCGGATAGTGAACTTGATGAAGATGATTTCATTGAGATCAAGGCTAACTGGGATCCTAAGAACATCAACTTTGAAAAGATTGCTAAAGAGATTGATCTTCTTCCTGAAAGCCTTGTCTTTGTGGATGACAATCCAGCTGAGCGATATGTCGTGACCGAACAGCTGAAGGGGGTATGTGCTCCCGAAATAGACAACACAAAGCATTATATCCAATACTTGGATCGCAATGGCTTCTTTGAGACTACCACATTATCAAAAGATGATCTTAAGAGAAACGAGATGTATAAGCAGAATGTGGAAAGGGCAAAGGCTGAAGCATCTTTTGAAAACTATAAGGACTATCTCCTTTCTTTGAATATGAAAGGTGTAATCATGCCTTTTGAACCTATCTATTACGAAAGGATTGCCCAACTTTCCAATAAATCAAATCAATATAACCTGACCACTCATCGCTATACAGTAACAGATATAGAAAAAATATCTAATGACGGTGATTATATATCGCTATACGGAAAACTTAGTGATCGTTTTGGCGATAACGGATTAGTTTCGGTTGTCATAGGACATATAGATAATGATACATGTAACGTTGATCTTTGGATCATGAGCTGCAGAGTCCTAAAGAGGGATCTTGAATATGCTATGATGGACGAGCTTGTCAGAAGGTGCAAGGAAAGAGGCATCAAAGAAATAAGAGGCTATTACTATCCTACGGCTAAGAACAGCATGGTAAGAGATTTCTATTCTCTGCAAGGATTTAGTAAAATAAATGAGGATGAAAAAGGGAATAGCACGTGGTCTTTGAATATTGAAGGTGACTATGTGAGTAAGAATGAAGTGATTGAGGTGGAACATGAATAGAGAAGATGTAATGAAAAGATTGAATGATATATTCTGCACAGTATTCGATGATGATTCGATTGTACTTACAGACAAGACAAACGCCGAGGATATTGAAGATTGGGATTCCTTGGAGCAGATCAATCTTATCGTTGCGATAGAGAATGAATTTGAGATGATGTTTGATATGAGCGAAGTCAGCGATCTGGCTAATGTGGGCGAAATGGCCGACCTTATCATGTCTAAGGCAGAGTAATGAAGGAATATAGATACGAAGATTTATATATTGGGCTTACAGAATCATTCGAAGTTGAAATAACCGAAGAAATGATGAAGAGCTTTTTGATTGTCACAGGAGATGAAAACCCTCTTCACAACGATGGTGTGTTTGCAAAAGAACAAGGTTATGAGAACAAGGTAGTCTATGGCATGTTGACAAGTTCTTTCGTGTCTAGGCTAGTAGGAGTATATTTACCAGGCAAGTATTGCTTGTTGCAGGGACTTGAAGCAAAATATCTTAGGCCTGTATATGTTAGAGATAGATTGAATATTTCTGGATCTATTGATGAACTTCATGAATCAGTTAAAAGGGCATCGGTAAAATTTGTTATAACAAACCAGCACGGAAAAAGGGTTGTAAAAGGAAAAGCTGATGTTGGCTTTCTGGAGATAATTAATTCCATATAATATGTTTATTTATGTAAATACCGAAGCATGTTTTTTTATTTGATTGAGAAAGCGCAAAAAACAATAGATATAGAAGTTGAATATTGCAAGCAGATAATTGTTGATGATTATTGCGATTATGAATACGAGCCTTTATGATTTGATAAGCAAGTATAAGAAATCACTTATGGGAGTTGCTGCTCTATGGATTTTTATATACCATTTTCCAAGCAGGTTTAGATTTGATGCAGTTCCATTGTTGTTTGAAATAGAATACTTCATAAAAAAAGCTGGTGATTGTGGAGTGAACATATTTTTCTTTCTTTCGGGAATTGGAGTTCCGAATTCCTATGATAGTTCGAAGAACGTAATCGTGTTTTATAAAAAAAGAATTTCAAGGATTTTTTTACCGGGTGTCGTATCGCATTTGCTAACTTCATATTTTTATGATTGGAGTTTTATTGAGTTTATCAAGAACGCTTCAGGATATACCTTCCTTTTCGAGAGCGTAAATAGTTATTTTTGGTTTTATTATGCAATCATTATTATCTATTTACTCTTCCCTTTGTACTACAAATATTTCGTATCTTCCAACAACAAGACATCATTTTCTATTGCAGCCATTCTTTTCTTGTTTGTGATCATGGTTGTTGGTCGAAAGGTTATTAATGAAGATACGTATATTTTTTTAACAAGAATACCTGCTTTTATAATCGGGGTACTAGTAAACCATTTTGGAAAAAAGGGGAATAAAGCGGATGCCAAACGTTGGACCACAATATTATATTTATTTATGTTTATTATAGGTGTGCTGACATTTTTCTTGACAGAAACGCAATATATATTGTTTCCTAACTTTTATATGTTTTTTTCATATACCATTATTGCCGTTTCAATATGCGCGCTAACGAGCCATGTGTTTAAAACAAAAAAAACCTATTTATTCTCATTTTATGGTGACATTTCTCTAGAATTTTACTCTTTTCAAAAGCACGCATTTTTCTCTTCTTTTGCCGGATCTAGGTTTTATGTCATCTTGGTATTTGCTTTATGTACCGTTTGCTCTTTAATCATTAGCAAATTGAATAAAGCGATAATAAAACGCCACCATGTTTAGCATATATGCATATGTAGGTTTCATTAATTGGTGTATAAGGCGCAGCGTCTTCATTCGATAGATAATTTTATGTACATATAATGTAGTAAAATTAATAATATGAAAAGGTATAATTTCAAAAAAATATCTTCGTATATTTTATTGTTGCTGATATTCATTTCTAGCACGGTTTTATTCTCTGATATGATGGTTGACAGAGTTCACAGTGATTTTTCAATTCATTTTGAACTATCAATGGAAGGAAAGGGATACTCGTTGATGAAGCTGATCATGGTTTCTCTTTATACCCTTACAGAATCAACACATTCTATTGCTGTTTTTTTCTCGCTGCTTGTTACATTTGGAACCGTTGTATGTGCACTGTGTTTAAAACGATTGTTGAAGCTGATGAATACGAATGCTGATTTTTATGAACTATTGATTATTTCGGCTTTAGGTATTTTTATATGCAAGTTGTGCATTCCTGACCTTTCGCCATACTATTATCATAATTCCCTTGTTACTCAGCCGTGGCACAATTCCACATATTTACTGATGCGTTTTTTTGCGCCCGTAGTTATTTCTTTATTCTTTTCAATACAAAAGAACTATGTTTTTAAGGTATCAGCACTTGATCTTTTGTCGTTTACTTTTTTCCTTTTCATGACAAACTTTTCTAAGCCAAATTTCGTTATTGCATTTGCTCCCGTCATGCTCTTTGTCCTTATAAAAGATTTCTTTAAAACAAAAACAAAAAGTTTTAAAAATGCTTTTCTATTTGGAATGTGTGTAATTCTTGGCTGTAGCATTATGATTTATCAGAATAATGCTTTGTATCCAAAAGATGGTGATGTGAAGGTATTTGCTTCCCTTTCGGTTTTTACCTCTTATCTAAGAAATAATAAGAAATGGCCTTTAGATTTCTTTTTAAATATGGCTTTTCCCATTGCAGCTACATATGTAACGCTAAAAAATAGAAGAAGAATTGATAGCTATTCTATGAAGGTTTTTTATCAATCATGGGCAATGTACATTATGTCCTTATTGGAGTTCCTTTTTATCGATGAAAGCGGATACAGGGCAGGCAACTACAACTTTAGATGGGGTGAACAGTTTTTTGCCTTTTATCTTTTCATTATATGCGCATGTATGATTATCAAGCAGAAGAAAGAGGCCACAATAAATGACAGAGATTATTTTACGCTCAAGCACACCTACATATTGCATATTGTTTTCGGTGCATCTTTTTATGTATTGCTTGTCGTATTTAAATATTTATATTTGACAATTTAGGAACCCATGTAACATATTGAATGTTATTGTTATAAAAAACTAAGAAATAAATAATTGCATTGAGAATGAAAAGAAAGTATTATGCAATATACACGTTGTTATTTATGGGCATATGCTTAAACGTTTATGCCGCTTTTTATTTAAATAACAAAACATTCATCAACTGGGTCAATGATGGCTTTGCGCAGCATTACAAGGCGTTAATATACTATTCCGAGTACCTGAGAGAATTATTAAGAAATGTATTTGTTGAGCACTCATTTACTGTGCCTCAATGGGATTTTTCGATTGGCGAGGGATCAGATATCATAACAACCCTCCACACATATGCCATAGGAGACCCTATTGCATTTTTCTCTGTTTTAGTTCCAAGGGAATATATTTATGTATACTATGATTTCAGCATTGTTTTGCGTCTATATATATCTGGCATTGCTTTTTCTGAACTATGTTTTTATACAAAAAAGACAGACATAATAAACGTATTGACAGGAACGCTCATGTATGTCTTCTGTTTCTGGGCATTGTTCCATTCGAATGAGCATATCTACTTCCTTAATCCTATGATCTATATGCCACTGTTGGTGTTAGGAGTGGAAAAAATAATTAACAAAGATAAACCTTATATTTTTGTTTTGTCCGTTCTTTTCGGAGCCCTGAGCAATTTCTATTTCTTCTATATGATGGTGGTTTTGACGGTGATATATGTTGCTGTTAGATTGCTTACTATATATGGATTAAACTTTAAAGAAATCGGCAAAAACATTATTAGACTTTTTGTGTTTGCGATTATGGGCGTTATGATGTCTGCGATTATTCTGCTTCCTGTTGTGTATGCTTTTGTATCCGACAGCAGAATAGGAGCCGATATTTCCTATATAAACCTGTATTCAAGATTTTATTATGAAAGACTCTTTTCAATATTTGTGTCGAATGACAACCAATACGATTTGTGCATGGGTTTTGCTGCACCAGCCTTGTTTGGAATCGCATTATCAATTAGGAAGATTAAAAAGAATCCTTTATTCTTCTTGCTTGATGTTGTCGCTTTGATTCTTGTATGCGTTCCTTTGTGCGGAAGACTTATGAATGGCATGTCATATCCAATCAATAGATGGAGTTTCGCATTGTCGTTGCTGTTTGCTTATCAGACAACATCAGAAATAGACGACTTTAAAGATAATAAGTTGTACCTTTTGATTTGTACCGTAGGATTCTTTGCGGCGGCGTTTGTATCGCCGTGGTCTAGGAACATAAGAGTATATGTGCCTATGTCCATATATATGGCATATATTGCGGTCTTGTATATAAAGATCAACGCAAATGCATTGGGAATGAATGCAAAAAGAGTTCTTATGCTTTTGCTTACAATCATAAACATCATATTTGTTGCAAATTATGATTACTCAGATTTTGGAATTGGAAGATCGAAACAAGGATTAGGCATCAAAGAAACAATTGATGAAACCTTCAATTCAGACTCCGAGGTTCTGAAACAGTATCTAAAAGAAGAAGATAACTATTTCTATAGGTTTTCGGCAAACACAATCCAGACAAATTCATCAATGATTGCTGATATGAAGTCAACAGATTTCTATTGGAGTTTAACAAATCCAAACATAATAAGTTATCGAACAAAGCTAGCAATAAATGACTTTGCATCATACAGGTACAACGGCTATAACGACAGAGCCTCCCTTTATAGCCTTGCTAATGTAAAATACTTCTTTACAACCAGCAAGGAAGAGACCGTTCCATATGGATTCGTATATGATGGCTCAATCGAGAATATGGATATATACAGAAATGAATACTTCCTTCCTTTCGGCTATACATATGACGAGACAATCTCATATGATGAATGGAATAAACTGGATCCAGTAACAAAACAGGAAGTATTGGCAAAAAGAATCGTCATCGAATCCGGTGATGATTCAAGCTTTGCTTCAAAGAAGAAAGAAGCTAATTTCAAATTGGTAGGCAACGACTTGATAGAAGTATTAGAAAAAGGATTTGAAGTAAAGGAACCAAATACTGAACTCACAATATCGGTTGAAGGGTATGATAATTGCGAAAACAGCTTGACATTTAACAATCTTAATTTTGACGATACAGAAGGATATGTTGAAGAGAATAGGACGGCTGTACCGATTGATGTTTATCTTGATGGGAAATATCAGAATGTTTTCTTCTGCACATCCGACTATCAGTTCTATACAGGAAGACATGATTTCTCGGCTTGTTTTGGATACAAGGAAGATGCTGCAAAAGAGATAAGGATTGTTTTCCCATATCCTGGAGTATATACATATGACAGTATAACCTTTGATTGTTTGAGCTATGAAGAATACGAACAAGACATAGAATCTCTATGCAACGATACTTTATCTGATGTATTGTTTTCCGATAATCACATTTCAGGAAACATTAATTTGGAGGAAGACAAGTATTTGCTTTTATCCGTTCCTTACTCAAAGGGATGGAAGGCTTATGCTGATGGAAAACAAGCAGAGCTTTTGAAAGCTAATGAATGCTACATGGCTATTAAGCTTGAAAAAGGCACTCACAATATTGAACTCAAGTATGAGACACCGTTCCTGAAGATTGGAGCATGTATAAGTGCATTATCAATGGTTGCGTTTGTTGCATATTGCATTCTTGATAGAAAAGGAAAAATCAACATATGAAGACGGTAATTATGGCTGGAGGAAAAGGAACAAGAATAAGTTCCGTTGCCTCTGATATCCCTAAGCCCATGATTAAGATAGATGGAAAGCCTGTTCTTGAACACGAAATCGAGTGTCTGTATAAGCAGGGTTTCAATGACATCATAATCACCATTTCTCATCTTGGATATATCATTGAAGATTATTTTGGTGATGGATCAAGGTTTGGCGTAAATATTGAATATTTCAATGAGGAAAAACCATTAGGTAATGCTGGTGCGCTGTTTGAACTGAAAGATAAACTGACAGAAGACTTTCTGCTTTTGAATGCAGATAGTGTTTTTGATATTGATTTCAATCGTTTTGTTTCATATCACAAAGATAAAGGCGGATTGGCAACCCTATTTGTCCATCCAAATAGTCATCCGTATGATTCGGGATTGATTGTTGCGAACAGCGATAATGAAGTTGTTTCATGGCTTAACAAAGAAGATGAAAGACCAAGATGGTACAAGAATTGCGTCAATGCAGGACTGCATATCCTTTCTCCTAAATTATTGGAGAATAGGCCAGAAGGCGAAAAGGTAGATCTTGATAGACAGGTATTGAAACCATTAAGTGGTACAGGCAATATGCAAATTTATCCATCTCCAGAATACGTAAAAGATATGGGGACACCGGAAAGATACGAGCAGGTTTGTAAAGATTTCAAAAGCGGTCTGGTAAAGGAAAGAAATCTAGCCAATAAGCAGAAAGCCGTATTTCTTGATCGTGATGGAACCATAAACAGATATGTTGGATTCTTGAGAAACATTGATGATTTTGAATTGCTTGAAGATTCGGCAAAAGCAATCAGAAGAATAAACGAATCTGGATATCTATGTATTGTAGTTACCAATCAGCCAGTAATTGCTAGGGGCGATGTAACCTTTGATGAACTTGATGAAATCCATAATAAGATGGAAACTCTATTAGGCCTTGAAGGTGCATACCTTGATGGCATCTATTTCTGTCCGCATCATCCCGATAGCGGATTTGAAGGAGAGATAAAAGAACTTAAGATTGATTGCGATTGCCGCAAGCCAAAGCCAGGAATGTTGCTTAAGGCAGCTAAAGATTTTAATATTGATCTTGGCAGTTCGTATATGATTGGTGATGGCGATAATGACGTCAAAGCTGGTGAAGCTGCTGGTTGTAGAACCATAAAAATAGAAAGAGATGGAAACTTATTGGATGCTGTAGAAAGCATCCTGAAAGGATAGATATGAAAATTGCTTTAGTAGGAAGTTCAGGATATATCTCGGGTTTCATAATTGATAGACTGAAAGACAGAAGTGATATTTTGAAGATTGATAAGAACGATGAAGCTGATGCTTATCTCGATCTGGAAAATGCTGTTGATTTCGATTATGACAAGTTGAATGGTATCGACTATGTAATCTTTCCTGCCGCTATTTCAAGTCCTGATTTATGTGAGAAAGAATATGATATGTGCTGGAGAATAAATGTCGGAGGAACAAAGACATTTATTGGCGAAGCTTTGAATAGAGGCTGCAAGACACTATTTTTTTCAAGTGATGCAGTGTTCGGAAGACATGAAGAAGAAACGTTTGATGAAGAATCGCCAACCGATGCATCTACAGCATATGGCAAGATGAAAAAAGCGATTGAAGATGAATTCAAGAAAAATAAGAACTTTAAGGCGATAAGATTGTCATATGTGGTTTCAAAGAAAGATAAATTCACAAAGTACTGTCTTAAGTGCATTGAGAGCGGAGAAACCGCTGAGATCTATGATCCGTTCTATAGAAACTGCATAACGATAAATGATGTTTTAGATTGCATTGAATGGCTTATAGATAATTGGGAAGAATATGATCATACATTCCTAAATATCGCAGGAAGAGATCTTGTTGGAAGAGCAAATATCGCAAATGAATTGAACAGGTTATTCGATAATAAATTTAAATACGTTGTTGTGAATCCAGGAGAAGAATTCTATAGATGCAGGCCATCTGTTACAAGAATGAATAGCAAGTATCTGAGTGAATACGCAATACTCAAAGACGAATCATTTGTAGAAAAAATCAACAAGGAATTTAACGTCATATAAAGATATACATTGATTTAGAATTAATTAAAGAGGCTATTATGACTGAGCAAGAATGTAAGACATTTTCCAAGAATGATACCTATGTTACAAAAGGTATTGCAATTCTTTTGATGCTTTTCCATCATGTATTTTTTAACACTTTTGTTATCGATGGGGTTCATACAGAATTAACATTCATACTTCCTTCACTAACAAGACTATTGTGTAAATATGGCAACGTTTGTGTAGCTATTTTTTCGACGCTTAGTGGCTACGGTATCTATAAGCAGTTAAAGAAATATGATTTAAAAGAAGTAATAGTAAAAAGAGAAATAAAACTCTTGGGAACATATATTCCAATTTTTGTATTAAGTTCTTTGATTTATATAATTAACAATAATTCACCTAATGAGGGAGGCATAATTGCATATTTAACCATCTTTGGATTAGGGGAGTACAATTCTGTTTCTATCATTTTTAGAATTATCATAAATATGTTTGGCTTGAATGCATTATTTCATATGCCAACATTAAATCCGTCTTGGTGGTATCTAAGTGTTGCACACATTATAAATTTTGTTTTGCCTATTTTTATCAAAATAGCCGAATCAAAAAGAATAAAAAATGTAGTATTGGCAATAATTGTAGTTTACTGCGCATATGTGACAAAAGACTCATATTCATACCAAGGCGGTTTTTCTTCGAATCTAATGGCATCATATTTCGGATACTATATTGGCACAACCGAGATCTTTGAGAGAAGTAACAACATCACGAATTCTATTGCAGCGGCAATATTCTTTGCTTGTGCAACCTTGCTGGATGTAAGTCTTCTGGAAACACTTGATACATATTTTTGTTTTTCGATAATGGGCATCTGTTTGATGATTTTCGTTAAATACTTCCGTCCTATACACATAGAAATCATTGAAAAGCCGTTATCTTTTTTTGGAAAGCATTCTGGAACAATGTATATGATTCACAATTTTGTTATTGACTCATTTCTTCATTTTCCTATGAAGTATGCAGCGATGGTGTATGTTTTGGTCTTGTTGGTAACCTTATTAATAAGTGCGGTAGTTGATAGGATTTTTGGTATGATGCCATACAAAAGATTTCTTAATAAAATGCAGAATAAAACAATAGATTCCTTTTAGGTTTGTTGTTGGTCGAAACAGCACCGAAAACATAGTATGGTATAATTTTTAGGAAGGAAAGGATTCTTTTTGTTATGAGAAAAATTGTAAAACAGGAATTTGAGAACTTGTTTGAAAGATATCCTCAGCTTGAGGTTTGCAGAAAAGATATCGAGAAAGCATATAACTTATTACAAAAAACATACGACAACAATCACAAGCTTTTGATTGCCGGAAATGGCGGTTCAGCAGCTGATAGCGAACATATGGCCGGTGAGCTCATGAAGCGTTTTAAGGCTCCTAGGCCTATAGATAATGAATTAAGAAAGAAACTCATTAAAGTTGATAAGGAAATCGGTGAAAGATTGTCTAATGATTTGGAATCTCCTTTGAGAGCCGTTCCTTTGACATCGCATATATCCATTACTACAGCATACATGAATGATGCTGATGCTAAGGGTGTGTATGCACAACAGATGCTTGGTTTTGGCGATGATGGTGATACATTCATCGGCATTTCTACTTCAGGCAATTCGGAGAACATCATCAATGCCTGCGTTGTTGCAAAGGCAATGGGAATCAAGATAATCGGATTGACAGGAGAAAAAGAAAGCAAATTATCCAAGATGGCCGATATCTGCATAAGAGTTCCAGAGGCGGATACTTATAAAGTTCAGGAATTGCATCTTCCTATATATCATTGTCTATGCTTGATGCTGGAGAATAACTATTTTAGGAAATAATCATGATAATAACTAAGACCCCTTTCAGGATGTCCTTCTTTGGCGGAGGAACTGACATAAAAGAATTCTATGAGAAAAACGGCGGAGCAGTAATTTCTTCTACTTTTGATAAGTATGTATATGTGACTGTAAGACATCTTCCAAGATTTTTTGAATACAAGAATCAAGTAACCTATTCCAAGATTGAAAGAACCAATAACACTGAAGATATAGAACATCCAATGGTCAGAAATGCAATGAAGCATCTTGATATGCATGAGTTGCTTATCCAATATGATGCCGATCTTCCTGCAAGGTCGGGTCTTGGAAGCAGCAGTTCTTTTGCTGTGGGTCTGATAAATGCCTTCTATGCCTTAAAGGGAAAGTATGCCGACAAGAGAAAGCTTGCGGATGATGCAATCTATGTTGAAAGAGAAATGTGCCAGGAATCAGGTGGTCTGCAAGATCAGATTGCTGCTTCATATGGTGGTCTGAACAGAATAGATTTCGATGAGAATGGCTATACTGTAACGCCAATAATCATTTCTCCTGAAAGAAAAGAAAAGCTCAATGATAATCTGATGCTGTTCTTTACGGGATTCTCAAGATTCTCTGCCGATGTTCAGAAAGATACCAAGAAGAATATCGAGAAGAAGACTGAGATTCTTATGGAAATGAAGAATATGGTTGATGAAGCAGAAAAGATTCTGGAAGATAAGACAAGAAATCTTAACGACTTTGGTAAGCTGATGGATAAGTCTTGGAAACTCAAAAGGGAAACAGGTTCCAAGATCAGCACAAACGAAATCGATAAGATATATGACAAAGCTATTGAGGCTGGTGCCTTAGGTGGAAAGCTGCTTGGTGCTGGCGGTGGCGGATTCATGCTGTTCTATGTGCCTAAAGTTAAACAGAAGAAGGTCAAGGAAGCATTGAATAATCTACTGTATGTTCCATTCAGATTCGAGAATCAGGGAACACAGATCATATACTACACACCTGAGCAGTTCAGTGTTGAAGGAGCGATGAAATGACAAGAGCACTTATTACAGGAATAACCGGAATGGTTGGATCGCATCTATGCGATTTCTTGCTGGAGAATACCGATTGGGATGTATACGGCGTATGCCGTTGGAGAAGTCCGTTGGATAATGTTGAACATCTCTTGGAAAGAGTCAACAACAAAGATAGAGTGTTCTTTGATTATGCCGATCTCAATGATGAGATGTCGCTCATAACTGTAATCAAGAAGGTTAAGCCTGATTACGTATTTCATCTGGCGGCTCAGTCATATCCTTTGACAAGCTTCACTGCGCCGATTGATACATTGAATACGAATATTTTGGGAACATGCAGATTGCTGGAAGCAATCCATCTTGTTATGGAAGAAGAGAAGGAATACAAGCCTGTAATACATGTGTGTGCATCAAGCGAAGTATTCGGCAAGATTCCTGCAAGCGAAAAGCCTGCAAACGGCATCAACGAAGAATGCCGTTTCCATCCGGCATCACCTTATGCAATCTCTAAAGTTGGAACCGATCTGCTTGGAAGATACTATGCTGAAGCATACGGCATGACTGTCATGACGACAAGAATGTTTACCCATACCGGCCCAAGACGTGGCGATGTCTTCCATGAGTCAACATTCGCAAAGCAGATTGCAATGATTGAGGCAGGGCTCATTGAACCTAAGGTAATGGTTGGAAATCTTGATTCACTTAGAACATATGCCGATGTAAGAGATGCCGTCAGGGCATACTATATGCTTGTTACATGCGATCCTGTTCCTGGTGAATACTACAATATCGGTGGTTCATATACATGCACAGTCGGCGATACATTAAGAACTCTGATGTCGTTCTCTGATATGAAGGATAAGATTGAAGTTGTTACCGATCCAGAAAGATTAAGACCGATTGATGCTGATCTGCAGATCCCTGATTGCACAAAGTTCAAGGCCCATACTGGATGGGAGCCAAACATTCCATATGAGAAGACCATGAAGGATCTTTTGGATTACTGGAGAGCAAGAGTAAAGAAAGGCGAAGTATTCTTGACTAGATAATATGGGAAAGAAACTGATAATACTGTCTGAACAGAAGTCTTATATCAAGAAGTCTGCAAGTGCTCCTCAGGTCGATGGACAGGAGAGAGGCTTTTTGAAGTATGGAAATGGTGAAGTTGACATCAAATACAAAAGCATCATTTTGAAGAACATAAACAGATTCACATCTAAGCTGCATATGCCTCTGTTATGCGATTCGTTTACTAAGAAGAAATATGAGAATTCTGTTTTCATCCATATCTCGGTGAATCTGAACTATCTCGAAGACAACGTTCATCTATTGAAGGAACTCAAGAAACATGGCAATGAGGTTGCCTTGTACTGCTACGATTGCTGGGAACCTGAATTCGAGGAATGGAGAAAGGTGATCGATGAAATCAATCCGGATTATCTGTTCTTTGCTTACAAGCTTACGGATGAGTATTATCGCAAAAATGGATACAACAGCTATTGGGTACCGTTGAGTGCTGATTATGAAGTGTTCAAATATAAAGACAAGCCTAGAACAAGAATGTTCATGCAGATGGGAAGATTCAACAAAGATATCCATTCTAGCATCCTCAAATATTTAGAGAATCATAATCTTGAGGACAATCGTGATAACTATGCATACCGTCGCGACAGGAATGAGACGCTCTATCCTGAATTGAGCGATTTGGTAGATGCCATTAATGAGACAAAATACTTTGTGTGCATTCCAAAGTTCTATGAGAACTTCAAGCGCACCGGAAATGTCAACGACATAATCTGCCGCTATTTTGAAGGTATGATCTGCAAGACGATGATTATCGGCAAGAAGCCAGAGACCTGGTCAGAACTGATGCCAGAAGATGCAATGATCACTTTTGAAGATGATTATTCTGACTTTGATGAGAAGATCGAATTCTTTGAGAAGAATCCCGACAAGTATCAGGAGATTGTTGATAGGAATTATGACTATATTCTTAAGCACCATAGTTGGGGCAATAGATTGGAAACTATACTGAAGGCAATCAATGATGGCAAACAATAAGAAGCTTAATTTGGGGTTATGCATATTGAAGGCCTGGATGGCTTTGGAAGTGCTTCTGGTTCACAGATGCGACTTTTCTGATTATCCCAATGCAGTCTTTCATTTCTTGAAAATTGTTGGACCAAGAAGTGTTCCGATCTTTTTCATCATCTCTTTCTATTTTTCTGAAAGCCTGATTGTGAAGAATAATCTGGATAAGTTCAAGTCAAGACTGCTGAGGCTATGGATACCTCAGGTTGGATGGGCAATCATATGCTGGCTGGGCTATGTAGTTATTGAGATAGTTTGTATGCATTATCTGCAGCTAAATCTATATGATTTGTTGTTGGCAATTGTTTTTGGCTGCCGAAATGGTGTCAATCAGACCATGTGGTTCCAGCTTGTAATGATCATCTTAACAGTCTTCTATTTCTATCTGTTTAAGCTATTGGGCGAAAAGAAGGGCATGATTGCGACATATATCACTTTCGCGATTGCGATCATTCTGCAGGCTACAGGATGGAACTATGATCATCTGTGCAACCTGACTTTTGAACTGAATAATACAGTCGGCAACATCTTCCAGATGATGCCTTATGCATGCCTTGGATTATGGTTCAAGCATTTCAACATCTTTGAAAGATTCAAGGATAAGAGAGTCATTATCTGTGTTATCTTTACTGTTTTGCTGTTTGTGGGCATTGCCATTCCATATCCTGCATTCAAGGGATTCTTTGAAGGCTTTGACCCAATGCATATGTCAATCTGTCTATTCATTATTTTTTTGTTCCTTCCATTGGATGATGTTTCAGATAGAACAAGAAACATAATCATGAAGGCTACAAGATATACGCTTGGCGTATATGCAGCACATCGTTTGGTTTACAGCTATCTGGACATTATCTATGATCTGCTGAATATCAGTTTTGGCAGCTTCACAAAATGCATCATCACATATCTTGTATGTTATCTGGTTTCATGGATTATCGATAGGATTCCTAATAAGTACATAAAAGGATTGGTTGACTAGTTTTGGCATGAAAAAGAATAGAACCAAGAACATTGCAATCACAATTGGCATGAGCTTGCTGAGCGAGGGCGTCGCACTCATCTGTGGCCTTGTTTTGCCGAATATGATCCTTACAACATTTGGATCTGCTTATAACGGCATCACTCAGTCTATATCCCAATTCATCTCATATATATCTCTCATGAAAGCAGGAATAGGAGGGGCTACTGCTGTAGCTCTTTACAAGCCTTTGGCTGAGAACGACACAAGAGAGATAAGTGAAGTTCTGGCGTCAACCGAGAAATTCATGAGAAAGATCTCTTTGATTTTCTTGGCTTTCATAATTGGCCTGTCGATTGTCTATCCGACATTCATCGTCAAGGACTACGATTGGTGGTTTACTGCCTCGCTGATATTTATCATTTCGCTTTCAACTTTTGGGCAATATTATTTTGGCTTTACCTATCAGACACTGTTGAGTGCCGACCAGAAGGATTACATAACAGCATTGCTGGAAATAACGACAATAGTCTTGAATACCATTGTTGCGGTAATCCTGATGAACAACAATTTTTCCTTGCATATCGTCAAGCTTGGAAGTTCGCTGGTCAATCTGATTCCGCCTATCTTCTTGTATATCTATTGTCATAAGAAATATAAGCTGATAAAGGGAATCAAGCCAAGCGAAGACAAGATTCCGCAGAAGTGGGATGCGGCAGCTCATGAGGTTGCATCGTTCATAAATAACAATACGGATGTTGTAATTCTTACTCTGTTCTCTTCAATGACCGAGATTTCCGTATATACCGTATACCATTACGTTATCGCCAATCTCAAGAAGATTGTGACCAGATTCACTGTTGGATTCGGAGCTGCGTTCGGTGACATGTATGCCAGAAACGAAATAGAGGCAATGCATAAGAACCTCGGAATCTTCGAATTGCTGATATACTCATTCACATCGATCCTTTATTCCGTGACCCTTGTGATGATGATACCGTTTGTTTCGATCTATACGATCAAGGTTACTGATGCAAACTACATCAGACCTCTTTTCTCCTTTTTCCTTGTCATAGGTGGAGTCTTCAACTGCTTTAGAGTTCCATATCGTGCAATAACAATTGCTGCTGGCCATTATAAGCAGACAAGAAACGGAGCCATAATGGAAGCCGTAATCAATATAGCCATTTCTGTTACATGTGTTATTCTGTTTGGCCTTATCGGTGTTGCAATCGGCTCTATGTGTGCTATGATCTTCAGGACCCTGCAGTATGTTCTTTATTTATCCAAGAACATCATGAATAGAGACGTCGAATACTTCTTGAGGCATGCATTGCTATGCTTTGCAATCATGGGCGTTGTTTATGTGGTTGCGCAGCTGTACATTCCTGCATCCATGACTAACTGGTATACTTGGATCGTTTATGCAGCTATTACAACGCTGATAGCTTCGGCTTTGACGATAGGAACAGATTTTTTGTTCTATAAGGAAGACACCCTGAATTTCCTTAGAAAGATAAAGGGAATTTTCTTCAGAAAGAAAAAGGAAGCATAGATGAAAAGAGTACCTATTGAAGAATGTAGAAAGATTTCCTTGGATATCTTGATAGATGTTGCAGCCTTTTGCGAAGAACATGATATGAGATATTATCTTTCGGTTGGTACTTTGCTTGGTGCTGTCAGACACAAAGGCTTCATTCCTTGGGATGATGACATAGACATCATGATGCCTAGGCCCGACTATAAGAGATTCTTGAGCGAATACAACGGCAAGTATAGAGTGCTTAAGCCATCAGCAGGTTTACTTTACTATGCCAAAGTCTATGATCCACATACCATTAAATATGAAGCAGATACCGACTACAAGAAGAACAAAGCTATCGGTGTTGATGTGGATATATTTCCATTGGATGGAATAGTCAACGATAAGGAAACAATTGATAAGCTGTATAAAAAATCTTGCTTCCTGGAGACATTGCTGAGACTGTCGAATCAGCCTATTTTCCTTCGTAAGAATCCAATCAAGGCTATTAATAGAATTATTCCAAGAATCATTGGGTCAAAGAACCTGGTGAAGCTAATTGAGAAGAACGCTCAGACATACGATTATGATACAAGCGATTATGTTGTAAGAATGAGATGGTCGCCTAATGGTTTTACTGGAGCTTTGCCTAAAGCGGTATATGAGAAAGACTATGGCGAATTTGAGGGACATAGATTCTGTATACCTAAAGGCTATGATGAATGGCTGACGGCTTTCTTTGGAGACTACATGACATTGCCTCCAGAAGATGATAGAGTGACGCACGATTTCGAGTGCTATAGGATAGACAATGAAGACTAAGGTAGTAGAGTTCATAGGAAGACTGCAAGATGGCGGAGCAGAGACCCTTGTAAAGGACTATGCTTTGTTGCTGGACAAGGATAGATTTGATGTAACTGTATTGTGTGAAGACTATCGTCCTGAGTCCAACGTATACAAGACACTTGTAGAAAATGATGTCAAGATTGAAGTGATGTATGACTGGTCCTTTTTCTTCAATAAGGTTTTTGCAAGACTTTTTGGAAAGAAGTATGTTGCGATCTTATTCAAGAAAGCCATCAGAAAACTTCAGCCTGATGTTCTGCATACTCATCTGGAATTGCTGGAGGTTCTGTATCATGCAAGAGAGAGTCTTGATGGCATCAAACTGTTCTTCACGTGCCACAATCCTCCACAGATGCTTATCGGTGATCAGAGGCCAAAAGAAAGAGATGCTTGTCGATATCTTATTGAACATAAAGGCTTAAGGCTTATTGCTTTGCATGAAGATATGGCTAAAGAAATTGACGAGATGTTTGGCATAGACAATACTGCCGTCATCAGAAACGGCATCAATTTCAGCAGATTCAGAAATATACCGAAATCTAAGGAAGAGATAAGAAAAGAGAATGATATCCCAGAGGATGCCTATGTGATAGGGCAGATAGGAAGATTTGCCTATCAGAAGAATCCTGAATTCACGGTAGAAGTATTCAATGAATTATTGAAGATAAACGATAAGGCTCATCTTGTTCTGATAGGAAGAGGAAGACAAGAGAATGAGCTCAGGAAAATGGTCAGTGATCTTGGAATCGAAGATAGAGTTCATATATTGGTTGGAAGGGATGATGTCCCTGAACTTCTTAAGGCTATGGATGTATTCATCTTCCCATCAAGATTTGAGGGACTGGGAATCGTTCTGATTGAGGCACAGGTATCTGGCCTTCCATGCGTAACATCCGACAACATTCCGTTTGAGGCATACCAAAGCAAGAACATAACAAGACTAAGTCTTGATGCTCCAAAGGAAGAATGGATAGAGGCATTATTGAATCCAAAAGGCAATATCGAAAGATATGGCGATATCAATGACTACGATATGAAAAAAGAGATAAAGAATCTTGAGGATCTTTATCTCCAATAATTATCTAAGCTTCTCGTTGTTTCTAACCATCTCGAAGAATGGCTCGAGATCGTTAGGATCATAATAATAATGACATTTGCAATGAAGCATCTGAATGACCCAATCATCGACATTCATGCCTCTTTCGACTACTCTTTTCTGATAGTCTACAGGTTCAAGCATGCATGTGAATTCATCGCCGTATACGTGGGCATCTTTAGGTACGCTTCCATCTGCCATTGATTTTGCCCAAAGGTAAGGCAGATTCATTCCAGCAACAGTGGAAGCATAGCTCCATCCGGAATTGCGGAAGTTGATTTCGCCAAAATACATGACATCATCCTGATCGATCAGGAATTCAACTTCAAACAATCCCTCGAAACCGATCTTCTTGAACATGGCTTCAAGCTTGGATTGCATGTCATCGTTTCTGAAACTTCTGGTTGTAGAATATGGGCTGTAATACCCTTTGATGAGATAGTTGTATGTCGATTCTATCGAAACCATTATTTCGTTTCCGCTATTAATGCTGAAGCCTTCTAGAACGTATTCGTTCTTTTTATCTATGTATTTCTGGATCAGGATGCTGTCGCTCTTGATCTTTTCGTATGCAGACTTGAGCTCGTCTTCGCTTTCACAGATATAAACATCTGACTTCCATCCGCCTTTTGCAGGAGTCAGCCCTTTTGTGATGACTGGATATTCGATATCGGATGGAATGCTTCCTCTATCGACAACGCAAGATTTCAATATTGGGAATCCGCACTCTTCAGCAAGCTTTAAGATATTGTATTTATCCATGTATTCAGAAATACCATATTGCTTTCCGGCGTTGAAGAAAATGAATTTTCCTTCAAGTTCGTCGTATTTTCTGTCGAGCAGTTCCTGAGTCTTGTCATCGATTGTGAACAGAAAAGGAAGTTTGCTGGGGTCACTTTCATTCCCGAATTTGTCCATCAGCAATTCATAGCCTTCATCAGAATTGTCCACAAAATAGCAGTCTGAAACATACTTGCTGGTTGAGGCAAGTTTAGCCTTTCCCTTGATTGCGATATATATGGGATTTATGCCAGCTTCACCAAGGCTTCTGATAAGACCCAGAGTATTATAGTGTTCAACACCCAAAACAATGAATAGATGATCGGTAAGCATAGACGAACCTCAACTTTCTTGTAAATCGATACATTCATTTTAGCATGATAGATAAAAGCAAGAAACATCAGCACTTAGATGGTAAAATATTAAGGTATGAAATATCTATACTATTGCAATTCAGCCTATCAGATAATAGCTGCCATCAATCTTCATTGGCATAGAAAACATGAAGGTTTTGAAAACATACCCGACTATGAAGGCGATCTCATTATCCTGAATTCTTTTTCTGGAACAAAAGACATCTACGAAAAGCTGAGTGATGCGCATGTTTTCAATAAGGTGATCTGCATCGACAAGAAATACAATAAGGGAACTTTTCATCGCATAAAGACAATACTTGATCTTCTCTTTCCTGCTATGTATCTCAAAGAGAAATATGGCCTCGAGAAGAAAGATGTCAAGAATTGTTATGATGTGATCGCCGTACCGAAGTATGCGGAAGTGACGGATGCGATATATCGTCTCAATGAAGGATCAGCCATAGAATTCATAGAAGATGGCATGGCGGCATATATAGCCAGCACTGAGCTTTATCCATATACGGAAAAATCCAGAAAATTGCATAGGGCACTTCATTGTGGAGGAGATTTTTCAAACTATAGAGCCCTCTATCTTGATTGCCCAGAACTGTATACTGGGGAAAATGTGGATAAGGTCAAAAGAATTCCTAGAATAAGCAACGATTGTCTTGAGATGACAAAGAATATATTTGGCGCCTCCATTCGAAGCGACAGAGACATATATTGGATTGCCCAGAATCTGGAGAACGATATCTACAAGTCCCAAGTCAAGGATCTTCTGAATATTTTGAGAAAGAACAAAGAGCATGTGCTGTTCAGGCCACATCCAAGATATCGTGAAGCTCAGGACTATACCGGTTTTGAAATCGATGATGAAAGCATGTCTTGGGAAATGAAGCTGATGCAGATGGACAATGTAGACGATATCCTTCTTATATCTGTGCATTCGACAGCGTGCTTCACACCAAAGATGCTTTTTGACAAGGAACCTTATATCATCCTTTTCTATAGACTAGTTGATTATAAGGTATCGTTTATGAATGAGAATTATGAAAACACAATTAAGAAATTCATAAAGACATATAGAGATCCTGAAAAGATCATGATTCCGGAGAATATGGATGAATTTGAGGAGTGCATCCTAAAGTTCATCAATCGATAGTATTTCTTTGTATAGATCTATATAGCTTTCGTATTTGATTTCTTCAGAGAAGTTTTTTGCGTATTCTAGGCAGGCATTCTTAGAATATTTGCCTGTTTCGCATATGCTGATTATCTCTTTCTCAAGGCCTTCAAGATCACCTTTGTTCAGCACCGATCTGCAGGTATCATCGCCGATCTCTTTGCATCCGCCCACGTCATAGGTTATGACTGGTGTTCCGCAGGCAATAGATTCCATGATTACGGTAGGGTAGTTGTCGTCATATGTCGGAATGACGAAAACATCTGATGAAGAATAGATATCTATCAATTCCTTCTGGTCATATGTACGATGAATGGACAATATGGATTCAGGAAGAAGCCTATCTGTCTCATCGTTTGTGCCTACCATGACAATCTTGTAGTTGTCTGGAAGCGATCTGCTTAAGCTTATGAAATCGAACAGACCCTTGAATTCATCCCAATAATAGGCAACCCCGAGGACTATATGCTTGTCTTGAAGGTTGTTTTTTTCTCTGAAGGAACTGTTTGTTGGCTTGAACAGATCGAGATTGATGCCATTACTTATTACTTTTACTGGGTATCTATCAGAAAAAAGAGATTCTTTCACAAGATCTGCCAGCCATCTTGAAGGCGTTACGATAGTAAGATTGCTTAACCTGCTATATATTTGCTTTCTGGCATTGAACACATGACGGGTTCTGTCGATGAAGGCACTTCCTGGATAGTAATCAAGATGAGGGCAATTGCCGCATCCGCTTTTCCACTTTTCGCATCTAGGTTGAGCGCATCTTCCCGTAAATGCCCAGTTGTCATGCAAGGTCCATACAACCGGTATGTTGCTTCTTGATAAGTAGTTGAAAAGCATTCTTATGTTCACAAAGCTGTCGCATAAGGAATGTATCTGAACAAGATCAGGTTTGATCTTCTTGAGTCTGTTGATGAATAGGCGAGTTCCGATAATGTTGAAATATCCGTTAAGACCTGTGTAAAACGAAAGCCTTTCGCTCAGCACTCTTTCTGCCCATATGCCGATCAAGAACTGGTTTTCGCTGAGATGGGCTTTTGTTTCTCTGCTGTTCTTGAAAAAAGAATATACATTGAACCCATTCTTCCTAGCAGTGCCTGCTATGCCACCGGTAATCTTTCCGGTGCTGCCGTAATTTATGCCATTAATCTCAACTATCGTTTTCATTACTATGATTATATCAGTTTGTTATAATTAATAAGAATAGAAAAGAAGGGCAATAAACATGAGAATTCTAGCAATCGGTGCACATCTTGATGATATAGAAATAGCGGCTGGCGGAACCTTGGCCAAGGCTGTTGAGAACGGACATGAAGTAAAAGTATTGATAATGTCTAAATCTGGATATACCAACAAAGAAGGGCAGATGCAAAGATCTGATGATGTTGCGGTTGAAGAAGGAATCAAGGCGTTGCATACGCTGGGAATAGAAGATATCGAGATACTAGATTTTCCAACCAAGGACATTCCTTTCTGTTCGGATGTTGTCAACGCAATCGATCTGAGAATGTCCGAGTTCAACCCTGATGTTATTTTTACGCATCATCCATTTGATACCCATCAGGCGCATGAGGGTGTCGCAAAAGCATCTATTGCAGCAGCAAGAAGAAAGAACACCGTCTTTTTCTATGAGCCAATACAGCCATCAGGAAGATCATATGTTGCCTTCAAGCCTGTCATGTATGTAGATATAGAACAGACCATCGACAAAAAGATCGAATCTTTGAAATGCCATGCCAGCGAATATCATAAGTTTGGCGGTGAAGATTGGGTTGAAGGAGTAAAGTGCAGATGTGGTTTCAGAGGATATGAAATCGGAAAGAAATATGCTGAAGCATTTGAAGTGCTTAGACTAGAAATGAGCTTTGATAAAGAAAGCATCTTATAGAATCAAATAACTTATGAGAAAAAGAATTGAATGGATAGACATTGCTAAATATGTGGCGATAATGTTTGTCATGCTTAGCCACTTTGAAGAATGTCCAGATATATTTAGAGATCTCTTCACGCCATTCTATTTGGCGGTTTTCTTTTTCTGTTCAGGATACTGCTATAGATTGAATGGCTCATTCAAGGAAATGTTTGCAAAGAAGGTTAAGCAGCTTTTCATTCCTTGGCTTGTCTACAGCAACCTGAATATCATCATTTCGAACATCAAATCATTTAAGGAACACGAAAACGGGCTATTTGTAGAGCTGTTCAGGAATATGCTGCAGATAAGGTATTTTGATGAAAGACTCTGGTTTATACCCGCTTTGTTTACGGCTTTCATTCCTTTCTATTTTGTTGTTAGGTCATACGAGAAAGATAAAAGCAGCAAAAAATCAATCCTTATTCTATGTTTCGTTTTGAGTCTGGGCAGAGCAATATACAAAGAGTATATGAACCCTGATTTCTTCCCATGGCACCTTACATCGCTTCCATGGCATATAGACTATATACCTACAGCTATGCTTTTCATGGTGCTTGGATATCTATTCAAGAAAGAATGGGAAGAATCCTTTGATGGATTCAACACCATGCCAAATAGGGTTATGCTGACTGTGGCCTACCTGTTTGTTGTCTACTTCATGTATTTCAATGGCAATAATTATGGCAATTATGTCATTGAGTTTGTATATGATCACTTAAGACATTTTTTGGGAATAGCAACTGTCATAGCTTGGTGCAAGGTTTCAAGAATAAACAGATATGTGGCTTTTGTCGGGGCAAATACTTTATTGTATTTCTGCATACACAATAAGGTTGTTACGCTATTTGAAGTTGTGACCAGGCGTTTTCTGCCTGCGCTCAATAGCGCAATTACAAGCAGTGCACTGCATTCATCATTGTTCTGCATCATAATGACTATCATCATTTCTCTTGTGCTGATAGTTCCAGCCATATTCGTCAATAAATACCTTCCTTGGACTGTAGGCAAAAGACGCAGCTCCTAGAAATGTTTTATAGGCTGTTTTGTTGTAAAATAGAAGCATGAGCAAAACTCGTGCTTTTTATGTTGAGCATTGGCAGGTTATAGCCATCTTGTTGATGCTTTATGATCTGATAACTATAGCCTTTTCATACTTCTTTGGCTTGTGGCTAAGGTTTGATTTCAGGTTCACGACAATACCTGTACAGTACCTTAGCGTTTACTATAAGTTCATCATTCCATATGCAATCATGTGCATCTTCATTTATGCATTCTTTAAGCTGTATAGAAGCATATGGCGTTTTGCAAGTTACAGTGAACTGATCAATACCATCCTAGCAACAACGATTTGCGGAGTGTTGAATCTGATTATCACCAGAATATTCGGTGCCAGAATGCCTTGGTCATTCCATGTCTATGGCTATATCATGCAGTTGATTTTTGCGGCTGCCGTTAGGTTCTCATATCGAATGATCTTGATGCTCAAGCGTCAGCAGATGAACAACAAGAATTCCAACAGAGTAATGCTTATTGGTGCAGGTGATGCCGGCATGACCATTCTTAGAGACATCAACAAGAATATCGAAAGTAATTCCAAGGTTGTCTGCATCATTGACGACAATACCAATAAGTACGGAAGATATATCGAAGGTGTACCGGTTGTCGGAGGAAGAGACGACATCCTGAAGAATGTCGAGAAGTACAACATCAACGAGATATGCTTTGCGATACCTTCGGCATCTAATCAGCAGAAAAGAGATATCCTGAACATATGCCGTGAAACCGATTGCGAAATCAAGGTCCTTCCTGGCATCCAGCAGCTCGTCAAGGGCGACGTATCTGTAAGTATGATGAAGAATGTCGCTATCGAAGATTTGCTTGGTAGAGATGTAGTCAAGGTAAACAACGACCAGATTCTAGAATTCATCAGGGGCAAGGTAGTGTTGGTTACCGGTGGTGGCGGATCGATCGGTTCAGAACTATGCCGTCAGATCGCCAAGCACAACCCTAAACAATTGATCATCTTTGACATATATGAGAACAATGCATATGAGATTGAACAGGAACTAAAACGCAATCATCCTGAATTGAATCTTCTGGTATTGATAGGATCAGTAAGAGATTCTAAGCGCATAGATTATGTCTTTGATAAATATCGTCCAGAGATCGTCTACCACGCAGCAGCTCATAAGCATGTGCCTTTGATGGAGACATCGCCATGCGAGGCCATCAAAAACAATACCATTGGAACATTCAAGACAGCCTATGCGGCTGTGAAATATGGCACCAAGAGATTCGTGCTAATCAGCACCGACAAGGCCGTCAATCCAACAAACATCATGGGTGCAACCAAGAGGATGTGCGAGATGGTCATCCAGACTTTCGATAAGCTCATCAAGAACAACACCACCGATAAGCTGGCTGTAGTTGAAGACTGCTTCTCGGAAGTAAGCTCAGATAAGCTGGAAAACAAGACAGAATTTGTTGCGGTAAGATTCGGCAACGTTCTTGGATCTAACGGGTCAGTAATTCCTTTATTCAAGAAACAGATTGAAGCAGGCGGTCCTGTAACGGTAACCCATCCTGACATCATCCGCTACTTCATGACCATACCCGAAGCTGTATCGCTTGTCTTGCAGGCTGGCGTATATGCCAAAGGCGGAGAGATATTCATCCTTGATATGGGAGAACCAGTGAAGATCGATACTTTGGCTCGCAATCTTATCAAGCTTTCGGGATTCAAGCCAGATGAGGACATCAAGATCGTATATACTGGCTTGAGGCCTGGCGAGAAATTATACGAAGAGAAGCTTATGGATGAAGAAGGTCATGAAAAGACCGACAACAATCTGATCTATGTCGGCAAGCCTTTAGAGATAGATGAAGATGAATTCCTGAATCAGCTTAAGGAACTATATGACAAATCGTACAACAACGATGAAGAAATATATAAGCTTGTAGAGAAGACAGTCCCTACATACAGAAGAAACGAGGCATAAGAATGGATATTAAACCTTTTGAGAAACGAGTTCTTTTGGCAAGTGCCACAATGCATGATGAAGAGATGAAATACATTCAGGATGCTTTTGACAAGGGCTGGGTAACCACAGTCGGCGAGAACCTGAATGAATTTGAAAAGGCTGTTAGGGAGAAGGTAGGCTGCAAGGCATCGGTTGCCTTGGGAGCTGGAACCTCAGCTCTGCATATGGCTGTCAAGCTTGCGGGCGTCAAGCAGAATGATGTTGTGTTCGCACAGAGTCTGACATTTGATGCAACAGTCAATCCTGCCATGTACGAGAAGGCTAATCTTGTCTTCATTGATAGCGAAAGAGATACATGGAATATGGACCCTGTAGCTTTGGAGAAGGCTTTTGAGAAATATCCTGAATGCAAAGTTGTAATGACCGTCAATCTGTATGGCACACCTTGCAAACTGGATGAGATAAAAGAGATTTGCGATAGACACGGAGCTATCTTGATTGAGGATGCTGCTGAATCATTAGGCGCAACCTATAAAGGCAAGATGACCGGAACATTTGGACAATACAACGCCGTAAGTTTCAACGGCAACAAGATCATCACTACTTCAGGTGGTGGTATGCTTCTGACTGATGATGAAGATGCTGCAGCTAGAGCACGCAAATGGTCTACCCAGGCCAGAGATGCTGCTCCTTGGTATCAGCACACTGAACTTGGATACAACTACCGTCTATCCAATATCCTTGGCGGCATCGGCAGAGGCCAGATGCTGCACCTTGAGGAACATATCGCCAAGAAGAAGGAAATCTTCGGCAGATATGTTGAAGGTCTGAAGGATCTGAAGGTAAGCTTCAATCCGCATCTTGATTGCTCAGAGCCAATCTATTGGCTGAGTGTCATGCTTCTTGACAAGGACATCATGTGCAAGCATTCAAGAACAGAAATGACCTATGAATATGAAAGCGAACCAGGCAAGTCATGTCCTGATGAGATCAGAGATGTTCTGGAGGCTCACAACATCGAGACAAGACCTATATGGAAACCAATGCATCTGCAGCCAATCTACAGAAACAACGATTATATTATGGCCAATGAAGATGTATCGGCTGATATCTTTGACAGAGGCATCTGTCTGCCATCTGATATCAAGATGACAAAAGAGGAACAAGATATCGTTATTAAACTTATCAGATCGTGCTTTGAAGGGTAGGAATGTATAGGAATTTCTTTAAGAGGTTTTTTGATTTTGCATTATCACTAATGGCGTTAATTCTTTTATCGCCACTTTTTATGGTTTTCATCATTGTCGGAGCCATCAAGATGAAGGGAAACCCATTCTTCTATCAGGAGAGACCTGGCAAGAACGAAAAGATCTTCAAGTTGGTGAAGTTCAGAACGATGACCGAAGAGAAGGACGAGAACGGAAACTATCTTTCTGATGATGTACGTCTTACAGGATATGGCAAATGGCTTAGGGGCACATCGATTGATGAACTTCCTGAACTCATCAATATCCTTAAGGGCGATATGGCCATAGTCGGCCCTAGACCGCTGCTTGTTCAGTATCTGCCTTTATACAACGAGGAACAGAGACATCGCCATGATGTAAGGCCAGGACTAACAGGTCTTGCCCAGGTCAACGGCAGAAATCTTCTGTCATGGAAGGACAAGTTCAAGTTTGATGTCGAATATGTCAACAACATCACTCTTATAGGCGACATCAAGATAATCCTCAAGACCGTTAAGAATGTCTTGAGTCATGAAGGAATAAATGCAGAAGGGTCTTCGACAGCTGAAGCATTCACAGGAAACAACTGATATGAAAAAACTATTGATCTATGGCGCAGGAGGAAATGGAAGGGTCTGTGCCGACATCGCAAAATTGAATGGATATGAAGATGTTCTGTTTTTTGATGATGATCTAAGCAAGAACACAGAAGGAAAATACAGAGTGATCCATAGTCTTGATGAGATGATTGATATTGAAGAATATGATTTCTTCAACGCCATAGGTTCCAACAAGACAAGAGAGATAACTACCGATAAATGGAACAAGGAACTGATTACGCTAATACACCCAAGTGCTGTGATCGGTGAAGATGTCGAAATAGGAAAAGGTGTAGCAATCATGGCGAATGTTGTCATCAATACCGGCACAAGAATAGGAAACGGCGTTATCGTTAATACCTATGCATCCTTGGACCACGACAACATCATAGATGACTATGCCCATATATCCGTAAATGTGCATACAGCAGGAACGGTGCATGTAGGCAAGAGAACATTTGTGGGAATCGGTTCAACAGTATCTAACAACATCAGCATCTGTGATGATGCTGTTGTCGGTGCAGGTGCCGTGGTAGTAAGCAATATTGAAGAAAGCGGAACATATATTGGAGTTCCGGCAAAGAAGAAACAATGAAGATACTGATATTGGCAAATAGCTGTGTAGGCCTATACAAGTTCAGAAAGGAACTGCTGCAGAGACTGGTCAAAGATAACCATGAAGTTTTTGTGTCTGTTCCTGATGGAGAGTTCATTCCGCAGATAAAGGAAATAGGCTGCAGGTTCCTGGATACTGCAATCGAAAGAAGAGGAACCAATCCATTCAAGGACATGGGCCTTTTGAGGATGTATAAGTTCTATCTAAGCGAAATCAAGCCTGACATTGTCCTGACCTATACCATCAAGCCTAACGTATATGGCGGAATGGCATGCCGGAAATTTGGTGTACCTTATGTTGCGAATGTCACTGGCTTAGGATCGGCTGTAGAGAATGGTGGAATACTGCAGTTTGTGACTACAACCCTATATAAGATGGGTCTAAAGAAAGCTCAAATGGTTTTCTTCCAGAATGAAGCGAATCTTGATTTCATGAAGGAAAAAGGCATCGTCAAGAAAAACTATGATCTGATTCCTGGATCAGGAGTAAACCTGGAACAATACAGATTATTGGATTATCCAAAAAAGGATACTGTTGATTTTGTCTATGTAGGAAGAATGATGGCGGAGAAGGGCTTTGGTCTATATCTTGATGCAGCAGAATACATAAAGGCAAAATATCCTGAAACGGTATTCCACATCTGTGGCCAATATGAAGATGACTTCAAGGATAGAGTAGATAAGCTCATCAATGATGGCGTTGTCGTATACCATGGTTTGGTTGACGATATGGTAAGCGTATATAGAGACATACACTGTACAGTTCATCCGACATACTATCCAGAAGGAATGTCGAATGTGCTGCTGGAATCTTTGGCATGCGGAAGGCCAATCATCACAACCGATAGACCTGGATGCAAAGAGATAGTTGACGATGGAATTAATGGCTTCATGGTAAAGCAGAAAGATGCAAATGATCTGATCGAAAAGATAGAGAAGTTCCTTCAACTTTCGTATGAAGAAAGAAAGAAATTGGGACTTAACGGACGAGAAAAGGTTGAAAAGAGTTTCGACCGCAATATCGTCATTGAAAGATATCTGGAAGAAATAGAAAAAGCAAAGAAATGAATAAACCAGTAAAAGTGCTTGAGATGATTGCGGTTCTTAACTATGGCGGATCTCAAGCGATGATGGTCAATCTGATAAAGGCAATGGATAGAGACAAGGTCCAGTGCGATTTTGTCATTGACCACGAGGAAGCAGAACTTAATGGGCTGCGTCCGGTTGTTGAGGAATTGGGCTGCAAAGTCTATACCGTTCCGACTTTCAAGGGAACTAACGTAAGCGAAATCAAGGATGCGTGGAACAAGCTTCTTGATGAGCATCCTGACTATCAGATTCTGCATTCGCATTCGCGCAGCTATGCCTCGATTTATCTTCCAATCGCCAAGAAGCATGGTCTGAAGACTATTATCCATAGCCACAACACATCAAACGGAAAAGGGGTTGCTGCTTTGGTTAAGAATGTTCTTCAATATCCTTTACGCAAGATAGCTGACTACTTCATTGGCTGTTCAAGGGAAGCTGGTGAATGGCTGTTTGGTGAGGAAGTAACTAACGGCGATAGATTCCATGTTTTGAATAACGCCATTGATACAGATAAATATATCTATGACGAAAAGATCAGAAACGAATACCGCAAGGAATTCGGCATCAAGGATGAGAAAGTATTCATCCAGGTTGGAAGACTTTCAACACAGAAGAACCATGAATTTACCCTGAATGTTTTCAGCAAGCATATAAAGAATAATCCAGAAGATAAGCTGGTTATTGTCGGAAATGGTGAACTTGAAGGCGAAATCGAAAATAGAATCGATGAACTTGGAATGAGAGATAATGTCATTCATCTAGAAAACAGAAATGATGTGAATTGCTTGCTGCAGATGGCTGATGTCTTTCTGATGCCATCACTGTTTGAAGGATTGAGCGTAGCAGCTGTTGAAGCTCAGGCTTCAGGAATCAGATGTCTATTGAGCGATAATGTCGACAGAAACTGCGACATTACAGGATTATGCGAGTTTTTGCCTCTTGATGAAGAGATTTGGATAAAGAAGATGAATGAGGAAATCATTCAAAGAGAAAACCATAAAGAAGATATCGTGAAGGGTGATTTCGATGTGAACGGCACTGCCAAGTGGCTTGAAGATTTCTATATAGGTATAGTAGAGTAATAAGAATGTGGTCAGATAAGAGATACGTAAACGTTATTATTGATGTGCTTTTGTTCCTTGTAGGAATCAATTTTTTGCATTATGGACAGCTGATACTTCCTGTTATCTGTCTTATGTTGTTCATAGACAGAAAATTTAGATTCAAGGTAAATAACTTAAAGACGTTTGTGGTGCTATGTCTATTTGCGATCGCGTTCTTTGCCTTCTCATATGGCTACAGTTTCTATTGCGTAATGGGATTCTGTCTGCCGATGGCTTACTATATCGGATCAAATATGAAGGATATTAACGAGAACAATGTAGCTAAAGCCATATATATAATTGCCTTCGGCATGTCTGTTCATCTGATGCTTAACTTTGCATACGACTATTATGTTCTTGGCCCTGGATTCATGGGAAGACATCATCACTACGATATATGGACCCAAGGAATAGTGGCGGTAACTACAACAGCTGTCAACAGCATACCTATCATCTATTCCATATACTACGTGATTTTCTATGAAACAGATCGAATATGGAAAGTAACGGGAATGGTATTCTTCTTGGCGTCGATGATATACAATCTTGCGCTAGGAAGAAGAACCCCTGTATACATACTGATCATCTCTTTTGTGTTCTCGGTGCTTTATGAGAAGCTTGTTTTGAAGCATAAGAAAAAGGATCTCAGTAAAGCGTTGAAGCTTTCTATTGTGATTGTATGTGTTGCCTTTGTTACTTTTGTTTTTGCATACATGCTAAATATCTTCAATTTGAAATCCGCAATCGGAGAACTCTATATAATCACTAAGTTCAAAGAAGGATTGCTGGATATGGAAAGGCTGAAGATATTTATCGGCGCAGTTAAATTGGCCCCATATCATTTGTTCGGAGGACAGGAAATCAGTTCTATCCTTGAAATAGAGGTTCATGACCTATGGATGGATACGTATGATTTCGCTGGTATTGTGCCATATGCTTTGCTTATCGTTTATTCAATTATCTATCTGTTGAATATGGCTAAAGCTTTAAGAAGCGGAATATCCAATGGCTTCAAGATATTCGTTTTAAACATATCTGTTTCGACAGGCTTGCTAATGTTCATTGAACCAGTAATGACAGGATCATCGTTGTTCCTTATCTGTTCGGTGATGATTGGGGCATTGATAGAAGGGATGCTGAATGAGAATGAAGGAAAATAAGTTCGCAAAGAATGCATCTTGGATAATGATTGGCCGCATATTCCAGCTGGGACTTACTTTTGTCACGACCATGCTGGTTTCAAGATATCTTGGCCCTGACCAGTATGGCAAGATAACTTTGGCATATTCGTATGTATCTTTGTTCATTCCTATATGTGCTTTGGGAATGAACGATATCGCCATAAAATCATTCATCGACAACAAGGACAAAGAAGATGAAACGTTAGGCACAATGCTGTGCCTTAGACTTGTTGCAGCAATCTTTTCTGTTGGGCTTCTATATATCATCTTGAGAATCAAGAGCGATAATCCGGTCACTATTGCCGTGGGAATACTTCAGTCGATTTCGTTGATGTTCCAGATATTTGAATCTATTTCGTACTGGTATCAGGCAAATATGATGTCAAAGAAGGTTGGAATAATATATGCCGTTTCCTATACTTTGACCGCTATATTCAGGATTGCGGGTTTGATTGTCAAAAGAGATATCAACTGGTTTGCCTTTGCGGTATCACTTGATATCGTTGTCATTGCCGTTTTGCTTCTATATGTATATTTCAAGGATGGACACAGATTGTCTTTCTCATGGAAGCTTGGAAAGCAATTGTTGAGCAAGAGCTATCACTACATATTTGCCAGCATTATGGTCGTCATCTACAGCAAAGCTGATACCATCATTCTTGGAAATATGGTTGATGATGCAAGCGTTGGCTGCTATGCGGCTGCCACCACCTTATGCAACGCCTGGCCATTTGTCTTAACAGCCATCATTGATTCAGCTAGTCCTATCATCATTGAATATTCAAAGTCAGATAGGAATCTGTATTACAGCAGTCTGAAGAAACTGTATGCGGCAATATTCTATATTGGAGTTGCTGCAGCACTTGCATTCAACATCGGCTCATCGCTGATCATCAATCTGATATATGGTGCAGAATATGCACCAGCAATCATGCCGCTTAGGATTGTGAGCTGGAGCACCATCTTTGCCTATCTTGGCGTGTCACGAACCATCTGGATGCAGTGCGAGAACAAGCTCAGATACGAAAAGACTCTGTCTCTTTTAGGCGCGATCATCGATATTGTCTTGAACTATGTTCTGATTGGAAGATTCGGAATCAATGGTGCAGCTATGGCTTTGACCATCACTCAGATCATGACCAATCTGGTATTCCCGTTGATCATCAAACCGACAAGAGAGAATGGAAAGCTTATACTTGAGGCAATAGCGCTTAAGGGGGTTCTGAAATGAAATACAGAACCGAATGGAAATACATATGTACAGACTATGATATGGATCTGCTTAGACCAAAGATTGCAGCTGTGCTGAAACTTGATGGCAACGCCAACAAGGAAGTCTACAATATCCATAGCCTATATTTCGATGACTACAACAATGCTTGCGCTTTCGACAACGATGCTGGTGCAAGCGAAAGATACAAGTGGCGCATACGCTATTATGATGACAGCACCGACTTCATCAGATTGGAAAAGAAAGAGAAGATCGGTGAACTCTGCTATAAGCGCGATTGTCCTATAAGCAGAAAACAATATGATGCTATCATTGAAGGGGAAATAGGAAGCGTGCTTTCAAGCAGCGATGATAGATTGCTGAAGGAATTCTGTGCTGAGATTCTCGCCAGACATTTCAAGCCGAAGATCATCATCGATTATGAACGTCAGGCTTATGTTGAGCCAATATCTCACATTAGAATAACGTTTGACCGCAATATCTGTGGATCACTAGATATAGATCGTTTCTTTGAGAGAGACTATTTAAAGTATCCGCTCCAGGAAATGTATCAGCATGTATTGGAAGTTAAATTTGATGATGTCTTGCCTGGCTATCTGGAAAGCATATTGCGTGCAGGAAGACTAGAAAGAAATACATTCAGCAAGTATTATCTCGGTAGAGTGATACTGGAAAGGAATTTGTTATGAGCTTTATTTCGGAAGTATTATCAGCATTATTCTCAAGAGTCGGATATGATGTGGCTCCTTTGTCTACAATCATTTCCGTTCTGGTAGTTACGCTTATCATGTCGGTATATGAATTTGTCGTGTATCGTTTGGTTTCGCATCGTGCGATCTACAACAAACAGTTCCATGTGGCTATCTTGGTAATTCCTTTCTTCATCAGCTCAATCGTTATGGCTTTGCAATCTAACATCGTCATAACCTTAGGAACAATTGGCGCCTTGGCAATCATCAGATTCAGAACAGCCATCAAGGATTCTACCGATATGATCTATCTTCTTTGGAGCATCTATGTAGGAATCACCTGTGGATGCCGTCTCTATGAATCATGCATCCTTACATCATTGACTGTAACGGTGATACTGCTTGCGGTAAATCTTCTTGGCGGCAAGCTGTTCAAGAATCCTTATATATTGATCGTCAACAGCAAAGAAGACATTGAAGATAAGCTGAGCGAAGCAATAAAGAACAATACAAAATCACTCAGGCTCAAGAGCAGAAACTATACAAACAAGGGTGTCAATTACGTATACGAACTGAGTCTTAAGAATCCTGAAGATCTAACAAAGGCCATCAGACAGCTTGAAGGCATCGATCAGTTCTCGCTGCTTGAATACGACAGCAACGATATCATCTAATGAAAAAGAAGAGTCTGGCAATTCTGTTCATCGCATTATCCATATTGGTAATTGGGCTGTTTTTTGGCATGGAGAATCATGGTGTTCCTACCTATGTTGAACAGTTCTCTTCATTATGCATTGAAGATGCAGACTCTATACGTTCCGGAAAAGACAGAACCAATTCGCTTAAGGCTGATCTTTCTTTCAATGGCTTCCAGCTTTTCTACGATCGAAAGGACAACAACTATTTCTATTCCCTTCAGGAAGGCAACAGCTTTGCGTATGATCCGCTTGTCATGTGGCAATCAAGCAATATTAAGGTTGCCTTTGAAGGAAACGGAATAAATGACGAAACAATCAAGAATAACGAAACAAATACAATAATCCTATACAACGACAAGCAATACAGCGAATATAAATTGACCTGCACAACCTTGCCGATCATCAATATCGATATGTTCGAAGATGATTTTGGCTCTAACTACAGCGATTGCACCTTCACCATTTTTGACAATAGATCAGGTGATGATGGCAAATGCGAACAGTATGAAGGAAAGGTGAGAATCAGAGGCGGATCTACTGGCGATCTGCCAAAGCCTGGACTAAGAATCGAGCTTGATAGTGTACTGAAGGGCGACAACAATAAGGACGAAAAGAAGTACGATTTGTTTGGCTTGGAGCCTGACAATGAATATGTAATATATACATCAAACGTTGAGAAGGATTTTGTCAGAAACGTCTTTTCCACCAATCTTTGGTATGACACGTGCGCTGACGACAATATGTTTGGAATAAAAGCCGGAATGTCATACAAGTATGTTGAATTATTTAAGAACAACGAGTATTGGGGACTATGCGCAATCGGCAATCCTATAAGCAAGAAGAGGGGCTATGTCGATCTTGATCCAAAATCAGACAAGTATCCATTGGAGAACATATACAAGTGCAATTTCGTTGGTGACGAATCCATTCTTGATATAGAAAAATCTGGAGCAGATAATAGTTTCTTTTCGAAGACAAATATAGATGTTGATGGTTCCAGAAAGCCTTTATATGACTATTTCAAAACCATAATCTATTCTAATAATGCCGATGAATTGCGTGATTGCGCCGATATGGATAATGCCATTGACATATTTCTGTTCTACAATCTCATTCAAGGCTGGGATAATTCCTGGCTAGAAGAAGGGAAAGTAAAGCTAAGGAATACATATCTTATTTCAAAAGTATGTGATTCCGGAACCAAGATACTCTTTGTGCCATGGGATCTTGATAGAACGTGGGGCAAAGAAGCCGGTGCTACAGATAATCTTATGGACTATACGAAGAATTATGATGTCTTGGCAAATCCAGTCGAAAAATTATTGCTTCATAAAGACGAAGACATCAAAGATGAAGTGCTTGAAAAATACCGCAATTATAGAAGCAACGAGTGGTCTGATGATGAAATCATGAGCCTTTTGAATAAATATGAAAAGGAAATATATTGTTCCGGAGCTTTTGCAAGAGATTGCCTAAGATGGCCGGATAATGAACATGATTCTGACGTGAATCTTGATGTTTTTAAAGAATATGTAATTAATAGGCTCCATTATTTTGACGAGTACATTGAGACCAAAATGGTTTCAGAATGAATGAGATGATATAATTTTCTTAGAATCCTAACAAGGAGGATTGTTTATTATGTTCAAGAATAAGGTATTGCTTATTACCGGCGGAACGGGTTCATTCGGTAACGCCGTAACAAAGAGATTTTTGACTACGGATATAAAAGAGATAAGAATTCTCTCTCGTGACGAGAAGAAGCAGGATGATATGCGTCATGAGTATCAGCAGAAATATCCAAAGTTTGCCGATAAACTCAAGTTTTTCATCGGCGATGTTCGTGACTACAAATCAATAGAATATGCATTTAAGGGTGTAGACTATGTCTTCCATGCGGCAGCGCTGAAGCAGGTCCCTTCATGTGAGTTCTATCCGATTGAAGCAGTAAAGACCAATGTGCTTGGTTCTGATAATGTAATCGATGCATGTGTTAAGAATGGCGTAAAGAAGGCTATCTTCCTTTCTACCGATAAGGCTGCCTATCCAATCAATGCTATGGGCATGACAAAGGCTTTGATGGAAAAGAATGTCATTGCCAGATCAAGACAGCTGCAGAAGGGCGATACTGTTCTATGTCTTACAAGATATGGAAACGTCATGGCATCAAGAGGAAGCGTAATTCCGCTGTTTGTTGAACAGATTGAAAACAATCAGCCAGTGACAGTGACAAATCCTGACATGACCAGATACATGATGACTCTTGATGAGGCTGTTGAACTGGTGCTGTTCGCTTTTGAGAACGGAAATCAGGGAGATCTGTTTGTTCAGAAAGCACCAGCAGCAACAATTGGAACTTTAGCTCAGGCTGTTGTTGAACTCAAGGGCAACAAGGACACAAAGATCGTAAACATCGGTACTAGACATGGCGAGAAATTATATGAAGTGCTCGTCACAAAAGAGGACATGGTGAAGGCTGAGGATCTTGGCGACTACTATCGCATTCCAGCCGACAATAGGGACCTCAATTACGACAGATATATCGAAAAAGGCACAAAGAAACTTGATGAAGGAAAAGAATATAATTCCCACAATACAAAACGTCTAGATGTAGATGGAATGAAGAAGCTTCTGAAGAAGCTTGACATGTTCAATTAGGGGTGAATTATGAAAATTTTAGTAACAGGGGCCAATGGCTTTGTCGGCAGGAATCTCGTTCTAGCATTAAAGGAATTGGCTCTAGGAAACGATCGCACCAGACCCAATCTAAAGATCGATGCAATCTTTCCTTATGACATCGGATTGAATGAAAAATATCTTGAGGATTTCTGCAAGAACTGCGATTTCGTATTCAATCTGGCTGGCGTCAACAGACCGAGCGATCCAAAAGAATATATGGATGGCAACTTCGGTTTTCTGGCCAAGATCGTAAAGATCCTTATTGCGAACAAGCATACAGTTCCTATCATGCTATCAAGTTCAATCCAGGCATCTATGACCGGAAGATACGCAGGAAGCGAATATGGAAAATCAAAGGCAGCCGCTGAACAGCTGGCTTTCCAATATGCCCAGAAGTTCAATACGAAAGCTTTTGTATATCGCTTTCCTAACCTCTTCGGCAAATGTTGCAAACCTAACTACAACAGTGCAGTAGCGACATTTTGCTATAATTACGCACATGATTTACCTATACAGGTAAACGATCCAAATGTTGAGCTTGAACTGTTATATATCGATGATCTCATCAAGGCAATGCTGGATATGCTTGAAGGATATACATATCGTTGTGAATATAACGGATTAGATCTTATCTACAACAAGGCTGGAAGATACTGCTTCTGTCCTGTGACACATAAGGTTACTCTTAAGGAGATTGTTGAAGACCTTGAGTTGTTCAAGTATCAGCCAGAATCTCTGCTGATGGCTCCGCTTGAGGAAGGAAGCTTCACCAAGAAGCTGTATTCTACTTATCTTAGCTATCTGCCTGCTGAGAAGACCATATTTGATCTGAAGACAAACGTCGATACCAGAGGCTCATTCACCGAAATACTCAAGACGGTTGATGGTGGACAGTTCAGCGTGAATATTTCAAAGCCGGGAGTTACTAAGGGTCAGCATTTCCATAACAGCAAGTGGGAATTCTTCATTGTTGTCAAAGGTAGAGCCCTGATTCAGGAAAGAAACCTTTTGAATAATGAATTATATCAGTTCCAGGTGAGCGGCGATAAGCTGCAGGCGGTGCATATGCTTCCTGGATATACCCATAAGATCGTCAATCTTGACCAGTCAAGGGAACTGATTACTTTGATGTGGGCCAATGAGATGTTTGACCAGGAAAGACCAGATACATTCCACGAGGAGGTTTAGCTATGAACAAACTTAAGCTGATGATAATTGTCGGAACTAGACCAGAAATAATCAGATTATCGGAAGTGATCAAGAAGTGTGACAAGTATTTCAATACCGTTCTTGTCCATACCGGACAGAATTATGATTATGAACTCAATGGCATATTCTTTAAGGAATTAGGATTGAAGGATCCTGATTATTATCTTGATGCAGTTGGCGATGACCTTGGATCGACAATCGGCAATATCATCGATAAGTCATATAAACTGATGGTCAAGATCAAACCTGATGCCTTGCTGGTACTGGGAGATACAAATAGCTGCTTAAGCGTAATTGGAGCTAAGCGTCTGCATATACCTATATTCCATATGGAAGCAGGCAATAGGTGCTTCGATGAATGTTTGCCTGAAGAAACAAACAGAAGAATTGTCGACATCATTTCTGATGTGAACATGTGCTATTCTGAGCACGCCAGAAGATATCTGAATGCTTCCGCAGTCGCAAAGGAAAGAACATATGTTACAGGTTCGCCTATGGCAGAAGTGCTCAATGCTCATATCAAGGACATTGAAGCAAGCGACATCCTTAACGAACTTAATCTTGAAGCAGGCAAATATATTCTGTTGAGCGCCCATCGTGAAGAGAATATCGATACTGATGAGAATTTCTTGTCATTATTCAATGCGATAAACAAGATAGCCGAAACATACGATGTTCCTATTCTATATTCGTGCCATCCAAGAAGCGCGAAGAAACTCAAGGAAAAGAAGTTCAAGCTTGATAAACGTGTCATCATGCATAAGCCATTAGGTTTCCTTGACTACAATAAGCTGCAGATGAATGCCATGTGCGTCGTATCCGATAGCGGAACTCTGCCAGAAGAATCGACATACTTCAACAGCATCGGCAAGCCATTCCCTGCAGTTGCCATAAGGACATCTACTGAAAGGCCTGAAGCAATAGATAAGGGCAACTTCATTCTTTCCGGCATTACAGAAAAAGAAGTTCTGCAGTCTGTCAAAGTTGCCATCGCCATGAACAAGAGTGGTGATTTTGGTGTCGATGTTCCAGACTATAGCGACATGAATGTTTCTAGCAAGGTAGTGAAGATCATCCAATCATACACAGGAATCGTTGACAGGATGGTTTGGAGGAAGCACTGATGAAGATTATTCCCAACAATCTTCAAAGACAGTATGAGCTTCATGCCGATGAATACAAAAAGAAGGCCTGTGAGGTACTAGACACAGGCTGGTATGTCTTGGGCAAGGAAGTTGAAGAATTCGAAAAAGAATTCGCATCATATATTGGATGCAAGCATTGCGTCGGTTTGGCAAGCGGACTGGATGCTCTAGAGATTGCGTTTAGAGTATTAGGCTGCGGACAAGACGATGAAGTGATTGTCTGTTCCAATGCCTATATAGCATGTGTTATGGGCATCAGCATGAACGGAGCTACTCCGGTCTTTGTTGAACCTGATGAATACGACAATATCGATGCCGATAAGATTGAGGAAAAGATAACAGATAGGACCAAGGCTATTCTTGCGGTTCACCTATATGGCCAATCATGCGATATGACTAAGATTATGGATATCGCAAGAAGACATGATCTGAAGGTTGTCGAAGATTGTGCACAATCTCATGGCACAACCTGGAATGGCAAGAAGTGCGGCACCTTTGGTGACATATCATGTTTCTCGTTCTATCCAACCAAAAATCTTGGTGCCTTTGGCGATGGCGGAGCAGCTATGACCGACAACGATGAATACGCAAGGCAGTTCAGGATGATCAGAAACTATGGCAGCGCCGTTCATTACAAGAATGAGGTTGTAGGTTTAAACTCAAGACTCGACGAGCTTCAGGCGGGATTGTTGAGAGTCAAGCTCAAGTATCTTGATGAACTCAACGAAGAGAAGCAAAGAATCGCAAAAAGATATGATGAAGAAATCAAGAATCCTTTGATTAGACCATTAGGAACCAGACCTGGTTCCAACAATATCTATCATCAGTATGTCATCCATTGCGAAAAGAGAGACGAGCTGATGGATTATCTTAAGGAATATGAGATCGGTTCGATAATCCACTATCCTATTCCTTCTCATCTTCAGAAGGCTTATGAGTATCTGGGATATAAAGAAGGCGATTTCCCTATCGCGGAAAAGTACGCCAAGGAAGTTCTCAGCATTCCTATGTATAATGGAATGAGCAAGGAAGAACAGGATTTCGTAATCGAGAAGATAAACAGTTTCAAAGGGTAAGAGTATGTTGAAAGATAGATGCAAGATATTGGAGTTTGGGGATCTAGGAGACGAAAGAGGAAAGCTTGTTGTCATTGAAGGCAACAGAGACATTCCTTTCGATATTCAAAGAGTCTTCTATATCTATGGCTCCGATGATACGGTCGTTAGAGGAAAGCACGCAAACCGCGAATCGGAATTCGTGCTTATCAACGTTTCCGGAACATCAAAGGTGAGAATCACTGACGGAAAGGAAGAGTTCGTTGTCGAACTGAACAGACCGATGATGGGCGTATATATCCCAAGGATGGTATGGAAGGATATGTACGACTTTTCTAGCGATTCTGTCCTTTTGGTTTTGGCATCAACGCACTATGATGGAAGCGAATATATCAGAGATTATGATGAATATCTGAAAGAGATAAATGGAAAATAGATTAAATATTCTGTACACCTGCGACAATGCCTATCTGTCGCTTACCAGCATTTCAATGTCTTCAGTTATATATAACAATCCAAAGTCATATATAACTTTTTATATTGCGACAGAGAGCGAAGACAGCGACAATTTCCGCAGACTGAAGGATTTCTATAAAGACAACAAGAATATCGAAATCAGATATTTTGATGCCAGGAAATATGATGTCTTGCTGGAAGAGAAGAAGCTTGATAGATGGGGAAGCAATTCCTACTATGTGTACTGGAAGATGTATGCCTATGATTTCATGGATTGCGATTATGTATGGTATCTGGATTCTGATGTGATATGCATGAAAGAGATCGACAATCCCAAGATGGATAGACCGATGGGCGGAGTACTGGATAGCGCCCACGCCATCTTCAACAAGGCAGCAAACATCCCGTTAGACTATTACCTGTACAATACTGGATCGCTGTTTGTGGATGTCAGGAAGTGGAAAGACAACAAGTGTAGTCAGAAGGTTTTGGATTATGTCAAAGATATGAAGCATAAGCCTCTTCTGTGCGACGAGGACATATTGTCCATAGCGCTGCAGAATGATATTGAGCTTCTGAATCCTAAATATGATTATCTGGTTGGCTACGACTATTATGGTATCCATAATTCTTTTGAGATGTATTCGCTGGATAAGAAACCTTTCTATAGCGAAAAGGAAATCGATGATGCAAAAAATGATATTGTCTTCTATCATTGCCTGGGTGGAGTGTTTGGCAGACCCTGGGAAGAAGACAATGAATCACCTGTAAAAGATGAATTCGAAAAGTATAGAGCTTTGAGTGCATGGCCTGATTATAGGACGCCAAGAAAGATGAGCACGCTGTTCAAGGTAGAGAAGTTCCTGGAGTTCTTGCCAAGAAAGCTCTACAACAAGGTCCATAATCTGGCAATCAAGAAATACCTGGAAAGGCAAGGGAACCAATGAAGGTCTGTTGGCTGACAACCGTTCCTGCGCCATATACCATCAAGCTGTTCAATGAAGTCGGCAAGATTGTCGATCTTTATGTCGTGCTTAATGATGTCAGCGAAGCAAACAGAAACAGCGAATGGGTTGTTGATGGAGACAACAGTTTCAAGCTGTACAGGATAGGTTCTGGTTTCAGATCGATGATCAGAGATCTTGCCAAGAAATGCGACATCCTTATTAATGGATTCTATCTATCGAAATATGGCTATATCGCCAGAAAGCAGTTCCACAAGGCTGGCAAGTTGACAGTGATGGCTGCCGATGGCGGCATACCAAAGGATAGAGGGTTCATCATCAACGGTATCATGAGCTATCTCATGACCGGCCATGACTATTTCTTGAGTTCCAGCAGATACACCAATAGGTATTTTGAATTCTATAAGGTAAATCCTGATAAGATTCATCTATACCGTTTTACTTCATTGACTAAGGAAGATATCGAAAGAAACAGAAAGCTTGCAGAAAAGAAGAATGATTATCGCAAGAAGCTGGGAATCGATGATAAGTTTACTTTGATCAGTGTTGGACAGCCAATCAAGAGAAAAGGTTTTGATATCTTGTTGAATTCATATATCAAGAGCGGGTTGTCCGACAGGATCAATCTATATATAGTTGGAGGAGACCCTCAAGACGAAACAAGAAAGATCGTTGAGGACAATGGACTTACTAATGTTCACTTCATTGGACTGATTAAATCTGATGAACTATCGGAATACTATGCTACAAGCGATGCTTTCATTCTGACAACCAGAGAAGATATCTGGGGTCTTGTGATTGAAGAGGCGATGTCATATGGACTGCCTGTCATCACCAGCGATAATTGCGTAGCAGGACTTCATTTTGCGGATCTGGGAAACAATACGCAGATTTGCGGCGTATATGATGAAGAAGGATATGCTAAGCAGATCAGAAATCTTTATGAACAACAAGAAAATATAGCAAAGATAAACAAAGAAGCATTGGATGTAATAGAGGAATACAGCATAGAGAACAGTGCGAAGGACATTATTAATGCACTGGACAAAATGCTATAATGGTTAAAGTGAAAACGTTGGTAATCATCCCTGCATTCAATGAGCAGGACAACATAGTGCCTTTGATAAAAGACATAACCAGTTACGGTTATGATTATTTGATAATAAATGACCATTCGACAGACAATACGCCTTTGATATTGGATGAGAAGAAGTATAAGCATCTTGATCTTCCTATCAATGTCGGTCTAGCCGGAGTAACGCAGATTGGCTTCAAATATGCTCATGATCATGAATATGATTGCGCCATATGTGTCGATGGCGATGGACAGCATCAGCCTTCATATGTCAAATCTCTGATAGATGAAATAGAGAATGGCTATGACTATGTTGTCGGATCAAGATTCGTGACGGAAAAGAAGCCTGTATCGTTACGTATGGTCGGAAGCAGAATCCTGTGTTTCCTGATAAAGGTCAAGACACGCAAGACGGTAACCGATCCGACCAGCGGAATGAGAGCGCTTGGAAGAAGCGTCATAGATGAGTTCAGCCGTTCAATGAATTTCTATGCTGAACCAGATGCAATGTGTCACATACTCAACAAGGGATATAAGGTAAAAGAGGTTCAGGTCGAGATGAAGGAAAGGGAAGCTGGCGTTTCCTATTTCCATAATCCGTTCAAGACCATCTATTATATGCTGAGTGTCATTCTATCGATTGTTTTCATTCAATAGGAGAATAGTTATATGTTAAATATCAACTTAAGAGCTGGATTATTAATATCATCAATCATAGTTTTTGGCTTCATTTTATTCACGGTAATAAAGAATAAGCTGAATATCAAATATTCAATCGTATGGATTCTATGGGCTCTTTTGACATTGCTTATGTCAGTATTCCCTGAATCGTTCTATGCTGTTGCAGGCTTCTTAGGAATCGAGATGCCGGTCAATGCCGTGTTCCTTATCATGGCTACGCTGCTGTACGGCTTGGTGTTCTATGTATACATCATGATATCGAAGCACAATAACGAGATAACGGATCTGACCTATGAAATAGCTGATCTCAAAAAAAAGCTCGAAGAAAAAGAAACCAAAGCAACAAAGAAGAAAACCAAATAAATGAAAGACAGAATGTTTGTCGTGCCTGGCACTTTTGTGCCATTCAACGACACCGTTACCCTGCTTACATACAAGAGACTGAGAAACCTTGACCTGGACATGGATGTTTTTGCGTTCAAGGCAAAAGAGGATCCGGGCCTGATGAAGGAACTTGAGAAAGACGAATGCTTCAAGAAATTCCATATCAGATATACATCCGATTATGAGAACGCCATTGCAAGAAATCATCCGATAAGACTTCCTTTGAGTTTGATCCTGATGAACAAGTATGTAAGAGATTCTCTTCAAGAATTCGAAAAGGGAGAATACAAGTATCTATTCACTTCTATCGTTCCCGGCATTAGCCATATCTGCGGAATGAAGATAAAGAAGAAACATCCGGAAGTGAAATGGTATGCTTCTTTTTCCGATCCTTTCAAGAATTCGCCATACAAGAAAGCTGAGTTGAGCGACCGCAGCATCATCTATAAATTCATATATAGTGTCGGCGGCTTCTTCCTCTACAACAACCGTTTTGAGGAAGCGGCTATCAGAAATGCCGATAAGTTCATCTTCATCTGTGAGGAACAAAGAGATTTCACCTTGTCTCAATATCCGGACATGGATAGAGAAGAGCTGATGAAGAAGTCGATCATCATGCCTTTGACATACATTCCGTCTTGGGACATGTACAAGAAGCTTATCGATGTGCCTAGAGTTGAACACACTCCTAAGCAGGCTGTTCATCTTGGAAGACTGTACGGACTAAGGAAGATCGATTCATTCATTGAAGCATTGAGAGAACTTAAGCAGGAAGATTCTGATCTAAAGGACAAGATTGTTTTCCATCAGTATTCAGAGATTCAGTCTACCGATATAAGAAAAATCAAGGAATATGGGCTTGAAGATGTGTTTGTGATTCATGACAAGGTAAGCTATGACGGATCGGTTGAGATAATGAAAGAATCTGATATCCTTGTCCTTTTCGATACATTGATGCCAGACAAACCTGTACAGCCATATCTTCCTAGCAAGATTGTTGAGTATCTGATGCTGAAGAAACCGATATTGGGCATCTGTGATGACAACAGCCCTAGTTACCGCATTCTGAAAGAATATGGCTTTGATGCGGTAGGATCAGAGAAAGACATCATAAAAGATAATATCCGCAAGGTAATCAACGAAAATAGGACATACGACTACAGTATCGAAAAAATGAACAACGATAATTATGTTAAACTATTAGAAGATTAACATGTCGGATAAGAAAATTAAAAACAAGAAACCGAAGATATCAAAAGACAAGAAGAGAAGGATGATAAGCATCCTGCTTTTTGCCATATGGGCATCCGTGGTTGCCTTGACGTTGTTGATATATAGACCAACTTTAGGAAAGCTATCAAGCGGAAACGAACTGTGCGACAAGGTGATTGAGCTTGATGAGAATACATTCTTGAGAGCCAACATTCCATCTACTGATGGTGCAGATGGCGTTTCTATCAAATTTGCGACCTATCGCCGCAGCAACAGCGGAAACATATACGTTACTGTAACAGGAAAAGACAGCGGCAAGGAATATGCCAAAGAAACAATCGATGTAAAGACACTTCAGGACAATACCTTCTCAACAATTCAATTAAATGAAAAACTGAATTCAAAAGAGGATAACGAGATTGTTGTTCACATCAAGTCAAACAGCAAGAGCGGATCTGCGGCCGGTGTCTATTATTCTACCGAGAAATGCTTTGAGGACAGTTCGTTTTTCATCAAGAACGTCAATACTGAAGGAGACCTTACTGTAAGATTTCTGCAGGATGACGCTGATCTTCATAGATTCTATCTGATAATCATTATTTGGGTAATTGTATCCTTCACGATAATCGCTGTGCTGGAGCTGTTTGTAAAGCCTAAATACGAAATCCTATTCATGGTCATTGCGCTCGTTTTCGGTCTGACATTCTGCGTCATCATGACACCGATGTCTCCACCTGATGAGACAACCCACTATGAGTATTCGTTCCAGGTTTCCAGCATACTCATGGGCGACAAGGAAAACCACCTTGTTTTCAATGAAGAGTATCAGAACTATGGTTCATGGGGTGGACATAGAAATGTTTCAGCAGCCTATGTAAGGCTTCTCAACAAGATCAATAAGCCATTGTCATTAAGAGACACGGAAGTGACGATGCTGTTTGACATAGAGGAGAACTATAAGTTCGCTTTCTTGCCGCAGGCGTTGGGCATAACTTTAGGAAGACTTCTGAACTGGAATATGCTTAGAACCTTCTATCTTGGAAGACTGTTCAATCTGGCTTTCTATGTGCTTTGCGTTTTCATCGCCATAAAGAAGACTCCAATACATAAGGTGCTGTTTGGCATTATCGCGACAACGCCTATCTTCATGCAGCAGGCTGGATCGTATTCGTATGATGCGTTTGTCAATGGCATGAGCTTGATTACGATTGCCTATACATTGAAATGGATGTTTGAGAAAGACAAGGTCAAGATTGTCGATCTGATCATCGTGTTCATTGTTGACCTGTGGCTTGCGCCATGTAAAGCCGTATATAGCTGTCTTTCATTCCTCTTCTGGCTTGTGCCTGCAAACAGATTTGGCGGAAAACTGAAGAAGTTCCTTATAGTGCTTGTATTGACGGCACCTGGCATCTATCAGATGGTAGCTTTGGTTTGGCCTTTTGCGATCAAGATGGTCGGTGACATAAAAGATATGCTTGCTCAAGCGAAAGAAATGACCGGTGTCGCTATCGCCAGAATCAGAGGATTCATGTCTCCGAACCTTGAAGGAAGCGAGATTCCTTCATTTGGTGATCTGATAAGGAATCCAAAAGAAGCGATTATGCTGTTCTATAGAACAATAAGATACAACATCAAGAACTGGTTCTATGATTCGGTAGGAAGATCGTTGTCTGGCGAGACTTTGGTGCTTCCGATAACTATGGTTCATATTCTGCTTGGAATCATTGTGATGGCTGCCTTCAGAAGAGAAGATTATGTAGAATCGCCATTCCTGAAAGCGATGATGGTGTTTGTCTGCATCGTTTTGGGATTCGGTTTCATGCTTGGCATGCTGCTGGCATGGACAGAAGACAATAGAGACATGATGCTTGAAAGCGAACTGGGATTGATGGTAAACGGCGTACAGGGAAGGTACTTCTCTCCGCTGCTTCCTTATTTCTTCTCCATCCTAAACAACAAAAAGATAGGTTTGCCAAAGGAATCTGATAAATACCTGCTGTCAGCACAGCTTATCCTGATATTTGAGATAGTTGTGTATGTACTGTCATATACATTCGTTAACTAAGGTGAACAAGATGAAAGTATCGATTGTTACTTGTTTTGAATCAAATGAAGAACGTGCAAGCTTTGTCCTGGAAGCCTGCAAGCAGAGAGGTTATATTGCCAAGGCAATTACGACAGACTTTTCTCATGTGAGAAAGGCAAAAAGAGAAAGCGTACGTGAGGGATTCACGGCAGTCAAGACAGATGGTTATGAGAAGAATCTCTCTGTTGCTAGGATGAAATCCCATGCCAAGTTTGCGAAGGATGCTTTTGAGCTTGTCGAAAGACAACAGCCAGATTTGATATGGTGTATCGCTCCGGCGAACTCGTTGATCAAGGAAGCCAAGAAATACAAAGAAAAATATCCTTCAGTGAAGATAATTGTCGACATCATTGACATGTGGCCTGAATCATTGCCTATGAATATAAACAAGAACATCTTCCCATTCAATATCTGGAGAAATGTTCGAAAAGACAATATCGGCTGTGCTGACCTTGTTGTGACCGAATGCGAGTTCTATCAGAATACTCTAATAAATGAGTATAAGGGGCAGATGGAAACTATCTATTGGGCAAAAGATGGCAAGACATATCATGAGAAGCTGAATGTTCCTGATGACAAGATATCATTGGCATATCTTGGTTCCATCAACAACATCATTGATGTTGAATTGATAAAGAAAGCAATCAGCAACATCGATCGTGAGGTTGTTCTGCATATTATCGGTGATGGCGAAAACAAAGGAAATTTCATCAGTTCTTTAAGCCAAGCATGCACAATTGAAGACCATGGTGTAGTTAGAGATGAGGAAGAGAAGGCTAAGATATTCGCTCGTTGCCATGCAGGAATCAACATCTATAAAGAAGGATTATATATTGGTCTAACCAGCAAATGCATCGATTATTTTGAACATGGCTTGCCTATCATAAACAATATCAAGGGAGATACCTGGCTGTTTGTGAAGAAGAACAGGCTTGGCATCAATGTCGATGAGAATACCAGAATCAGACATAGAGATATTGAAAGAATGAGAATCAACAATGATTCTATCTATGATATATACAACAATAACTTTACTAAGAAAGTATTCATTAAGAACTGCCTATCGGCAATCGATAAGGTGATGAAATGAAACTGATTGTCCTGCTTTCTACATACAACGGCGAAAGATATCTGAGACAGCAGCTTGATTCTTTGATCAATCAGGATCTTAAGCCTGACAAGATTTTGGTTAGGGATGATGGATCAAAGGACGATACAATCAATATTCTTGAAGAATATGCTTCTGAGCATCCTTTTATTGAGTACTACTACGGACAAAACAAGAAGCCGGCAAGATCGTTTTGGGAACTCATGAGTGTTGCGGATGAGGCAGACTATTATGCCTTGTGCGATCAGGATGATGTTTGGCAGAAAGACAAGCTTTCTGTTGCCGTAAATATGCTGGAAAAAGAAGACAAGGACATTCCGCTTCTTTACTGCAGCAAGTATACCTTGACTGATGAGAATCTCAATCCTATGGAGACTGAGATTTCTAAACTATATTCATATACTGATTTTGCGCATTCTTTGCTGTATCATACAGCACCGGGATGCACTTTTGTATTCAATAACTTAGCCAGAAAGAAAGCATTGCAGTATGACCTTAGCAAGGAATTTTTCATGATTCATGACGCTATCATCCACAAGGTGGTGGCAATGTTTGGCAAGGTCATATTGGATAATGATTCGCATATCTACTATCGCCAGCATGGAAACAATGAGATAGGAATGAAATCTGGGCCAATCAAGACCTTCATTTCAAGAATCAACAATTTCACCAGCGGAAAGATGATCAACTACCGCAGCAAGACAGCAAAGTCATTGCTGAACGTATATGGAAACGAATGCAGCGACGAGCAGAGAAGATTGCTGGAGATAGTCGCAAATTATAAAACAGACAAGAAACTTAGAGAGCATTTGATCAATGACGAGTGTTTCAAGACACATACGATCAACGATCAATTCTTCAAGGTTTTGGTAATGCTCAATTATATTTGATAAAATATTATAGTTATGACAAAAGAGAAGCTTAAGAAGATATTCTTGCTAATATTCCTTGCTACTGTAATTATGCTTACAGGTTTTAGGCTGTTGGCTGGTGAACAGTTTGAATATCGTGATTCTCGATACAACATAGGCATGGAAGCTGCCGATTCGGCTACCGAAGAGCTTCATAAAGGTGTTGTTGTTGAACAGGAATTCATAAATAAGATCGATAGATTCTCATCTATGACCTTTGCGTATACAACCCATTACCGCAAGAATCATGGAACATTAAGAATAAAGCTATACTGTGACGATAGTCTTCTGATATACGAGAAGATTGATGTTTCCTCTTTGAATGAGGGAGAAGTCATCTATATCGAGGCAGATAAGATGATTGAGGACCTTGTTGGCCGAAAGTTTAGGGTTTCTTTGGAAGCTGATTCGCAGCCTGGATCAGGCATATCGTTGCTGATGAATTCCAAAGGAAAACAAGGAAACATGTACATCAGCAACATGAGAAGATTCGGCAATCTTTGCTTCTCTGCTCAAGGACAGGAGTACATCTTCACTGGCCAGTATTACTGGTATATGGCTTTGGGTGTATGGGCAGCTGTTGCCTTGGCGCTATATCTTTCATATCGCGATTTCTGCAATGGCAAGCCAAACTATATCGTGATCGCCATAATGGCAATCGGAAGATACAAATTTCTGATCAGCCAGTTGGTTGCCAGAGATTTCAAATCAAAATACAAGAGATCAGTATTGGGTATCTTCTGGAGCTTCCTGAATCCATTGCTGACGATGACGGTTCAGTATTTCGTATTCTCAACATTCTTCAATAGCGATACCAAGAACTATCTTGTATATCTTTTGGCAGGCGTTGTCTGCTACAACTTCTTCAATGAAGCAACAACAATGTGCCTTACTTCCGTATCTGGAAATGCAAGGCTCATCACAAAGGTCTATATTCCAAAATACATATTCCCATTGTCTAGAACAATCTCATCAATGATAAATCTCGGCATCTCTTTAATACCGCTTTTGCTTGTAAGCCTATTTACGGGAGTGGTGCTTCAGAAGTCGGCTATTCTGGTGTTCTACTTCTTGGCTTGCCTTGTGGTGTTTGCCTTGGGTGTAGGAATGCTTCTGGCTACTTTGATGGTATTCTTCAGAGATATCCAATTTTTGTGGAGCGTTTTGAGCATGATCTGGATGTATGCGACGCCAATCTTCTATCCTGCAAGCATCATTCCAGAGAAGTACAGCTTCATCATGGATCTTAATCCGCTTCAGCATTTCATCAAGAATGTAAGAATGTGCCTGATCGATGGCATATCGCCAGGTCCTAAGTCATATATATTCTGTTTCATATTTGCAGTCGGTTCGCTGCTTTTGGGTCTGTTTGTATTCAAGAAGGAACAGGATAAGTTCACCCTTTATCTGTAGGAGTACCGATGGCTAAAGAGAAAGTTATTGAAGTCAAGAATGTAACAATGAAATTCAGAATGAGCGATGAACCTATAAACTCACTGAAAGAAATCTTTACTACGGCCATAAAGGGAAATCTCAGATTCAACGAGTTTTTGGCTTTGGATGATGTGTCCTTTGAGGTATTGAAAGGGGAGACATTGGGACTTATAGGAAACAATGGTGCCGGAAAGTCCACAACCCTGAAGCTCATATCAGGCATCCTCAAGCCAACAAGCGGAACTATAATCACCAAAGGAAATATCGTTCCTATGCTGGAGCTTGGTGCAGGTTTTGACCTTGAGCTTACCGGCAGAGAAAACATCTATCTTAATGGCGCAATACTTGGTTATTCTAAGGAATATCTTGAATCAAAATATGAAGAGATTGTCGATTTTGCGGAAATAAGAGAATTCATCGATATGCCTATCAGAAACTACTCATCGGGCATGATGGCAAAACTGGCGTTCTCGATTGCGTCAGTTGTTCAACCAGAGATACTTATCGTTGATGAAATATTGGCTGTTGGAGACATTGCTTTCCAGAAGAAGAGCTATAGCCGCATGAAAGAACTTATGTCTGGCGGTGCAACGGTGCTGTTTGTATCTCACGATATCGAAAAGATCGAAGAGATGTGCGATAAGGTCGTTTGGCTCAATCATGGCAAAGTTGTCATGAATGGCGAAGCGGAAGAAGTATGCAAAGCTTATAGAGAAGCTCAAGGAATAAAAGAAGAATGAATGCGCTGATTGTTTCTACTACTTTTATTCCTTCTGTTTTATTATGCGGACATTGTCAGCTTGAATACCTGGAGAAGCAGGGCAAGCTGAACTACAAGTTCGTCATTTCCCATTTCATCAACAAGCGTAATGTCGAATGGGCTGACATCATCATTTTCTTGCGCAGCGATTCTGATATCGATGCCTATGTTTCAAAGATTGCCAAGAAGGCAGGCAAGAAGCTCATCTATGTCATGGATGACGATCTGCTCAATGTGCCAAACTATCTGAGCAGTTCACCATACTATCTGCTTCCTTCAACACAGAAGAACATCAGATCTATCATGTCTAATTGCGACACCTTTCTTACGCCTTCACCTGTACTGCGGGAGAAATATGGGAAGAATTTTGAGCATACCTATCTGATACCTGAACCATCTCTCAATCGCATCAACAAGAAAGAAGAGAACGAAAAGGTGAAGATCGGTTTTGCTGGATCGATAGATAGAGCTCAGGATCTGAATGTATTGCTTAAGGATGCCATAACAGAAATCGTCAACAAATATGGCGAGAGCATCGAGATAGAATTCATGGGTGCAAAGCCTAATTTTGTCGATGAACTTGGCTTGAAACATCTGCCATATCAGGATGGTTATGATGCCTATACAGCATATATGGCCAAATGCAACTGGGACATCGGTTTGGCTCCAATGCCTGAGAGCGAATTCCATCGCTGCAAATACTTCAATAAATACGTTGAATACGCATCATTTGGCATAGCTGGAATATATTCTAATCTTGAGCCATATACATTCGGCATCAGAGACAAAGAGAATGGCTTATTGGTAAACAACACAACCAAAGATTGGGTTGATGCGATATCAAGACTTATTGATGACAAGAAGCTTAGAAGCAAGATATCTAAGGAATGTCTAAGAGAAGCAAATGAAGTATACGCTCTTGATATCTTGTCTGAAGACTATTTCGACAAGATGACAAGAGACTATAAGGAAACGGAAAAGGCAGCGATTCCAGGCCTGGGATTTGCGAAATTCATCATCTTCTTCAAGAGAGTATTCAGGAAAGTAAAAGAACAGGGACTCAATTTCCCTAGATGGTTCATCGAGAAGATCAGCAAGAAGATGAACGATCGCAAGAAGAGAAAAACCGCTTCACGCAACAAGATAAAGCTTCTGGAAACAATCAGAAACAGGGAAACCATGTTCATAGTGGCACCAATGTTTGATGATTCGCAAAACGAATACAACAATAGAGTGAAACTGATAGATGAAGGTCTGGATGATTACTTCCGAATCTACTATTCTGGCGAAGATCGCATTGCCGAATATCTTGATGTCGAATTAGTAGATGATGATCATGCAACCATCATCTGCAACAGCTTCGACATCAGCCAATGCGAGGAGACCTTGAAGATTGTCAAGGAAGCCAAGAACTGTCTGATTCACAGTGTCATCAGATTCATGAGAGACAAGATATCAAACGATATGTACGCCATATTCGATGATGAAGAAATAAAGACGATCTGGGATACCCATGGCATGATTCCTGAGAAGTATCATGAGGCATCTAACTATCATACGGAAAAGGTCACCGGTGATATAGAGAAGATATTCTATGAAAAATCTGATGTCATCATCGTCAATGATGAAAACGAGATGAAGCATCTGATGGACAAATATGGAAAGAATGACGCCAAATTTGTATCGTATGGCGAAAAAGATAAAGGAAACAAGATAGCATGCTGAAAACAAAGATAGATGAATATCTGGAGGATGAGATCTGGAAGAAGATATCCAAAAGAGGACTTAACCAGGATGAGATCGAGTATCTCAATCACGACTACGTTCTAAAGAACATCAGCTTCAAGAAATATATCAGTTTTCTCTCTAGAAATATCGTCAAGAAGCTTATCGGCAAGAAAAAGATAGATAATCTGCATATTGATCAAGCCGATATAGATACGCTTTTTGATAGGATCAGAAGCAACAAGACCATCGCATTATATGGCACCTATCGCGATGATGAATCAAGCAACGATGGCTACACAAACAGAATCAAAGATATCGACAGCAATCTCATAGATGACTACTATCGCGTGTATATCGAATTCGAGGATGTCAACGATAGATATGGCATCACTTTTTTGGATGACTGCCATTGCAACGTTGCATTGAATACCTACAATGAGGAACACCAGGATCTATTGAAAAGGATTCTTGAGGAAGTGGGAGTGCTGCTGATACATGGACTCCATCGTGTGATGATCGATAGAGTCAATCCGGAAGTGGTCGAATATATTGAAAGCAAGAAATTGAAGGTAATCTTTGACGCTCATGGAGCCGTTCCTGAAGAGATCGAGATGAATGACAATGTCGATAGAGTGGAACTGGCAAACAGAATGGAAAGCTATCTGATAGACAATTCTGATATCGTCATCTGCATATCTAAAGCAATGAAGGACTATTTCGTTGAGAAGCACGGCAAGATTCAAGATAAAATCAGAATCATTCCAGTAAAGACTCCAAATCACACTGAAGAGGCAGAAGATAAGACATATGATGCAAAGCATCCAAGAACCATATATTGCGGTGGAGTTCAGAAATGGCAGAATACCGATCTTATGACTGAAATCGTAAACAAGACAAGCGATAGGATGAAATATGTACTGTGCTTTGCGGGAGACTACAGCAGAATCAAAGAAAACATCAAATCAGATGGGGTGGAAATCGGATACAGGACAAGCGATGAAATCAAGGAAGAATACAGAAAAGCCAATTTCGGTTTCGCCCTTAGAGATGATTGCCCAGTCAATAGAGTCGCAAGTCCAACCAAGATAACCGAATATATCCTTAACGGAATAGTTCCGGTTCTCAAATCGGACAAGATAGGCGATCTCAAGAAATATGGATTGAGATACATTGACTATAAGGATTTTGAGATGCTGAAGCTTCCAAATGAAAAAGAATACAAAGAGATGATCGGCAACAACAGCTCAATAATCGAGAAGATCGAGAAGGATAGAGCAATAAACCTTAAGAGCCTCAAGAAAGAGCTTAAGGAATTGGCAAGATAGAATTGATATAATTAAGAAAAGCGAGGAATAAGTTATGAAGGGAATTATATTAGCAGGCGGTGCAGGTACAAGATTATATCCACTCACGATGGTAACTTCTAAGCAGCTTTTGCCTGTTTATGATAAACCAATGATCTACTATCCTTTGTCTACTTTGATGTTGGCGGGAATAAAGGATATCCTGATCATTTCTACACCAACCGACACACCAAGATTCGAGTCGTTGCTTGGCGATGGAAAAGATTTTGGTGTAAAACTCAGCTACAAAGTACAGCCTTCTCCAGATGGATTAGCTCAGGCCTTCATTCTGGGAGAAGAATTCATTGGCGATGAAGCCTGTGCCATGATTCTTGGCGATAACATCTTCTATGGCAACGGATTCTCGAAGCAATTGAAAGAAGCTAAAGACAACGCTGAAGAAAACGGCAGAGCTACAATCTTTGGCTATAAGGTAAATGATCCTGAAAGATTCGGAATCGTTGAGTTCAACAAGAACGGACGTGTAATTTCTGTTGAAGAGAAGCCTCAGAATCCTAAATCGAACTATTGCATAACTGGATTGTATTTCTATCCAAAAGGCGTTTCCAAGATGGCGAATGCTGTAAAGCCATCGGCTAGAGGTGAACTGGAAATCACAACCTTGAACGATATGTATCTGCAGAAGAAGAAGCTAGATTGCCAGCTTCTTGGCAGAGGCTTTGCATGGCTTGATACAGGAACCATGGATTCATTGGTAGAAGCAGCAAACTTTGTCCAGATGGCTTCCAAGCGCCAGAATATCGTAATCTCTGCACCTGAAGAGATTGCCTTCAAGAACAAATGGATAAGCAAGAAGCAGCTTATGAAGAGTGCGGAAAGATATGGCAAATCGCCATATGGTGCGCATCTTAAGCTGGTAGCTGAAGGAAAGGCTGAATAATGAAGAAGATTGAAACTGAAATAGAAGGCGTCTATATCATCGAATCTGATTGCTTTGGCGACAACCGTGGATGGTTCATGGAAACCTATAACGAAGCCAAGTTCCATGAAATGGGAATCGATACAGTTTTCGTGCAAGACAACATGTCCTTCAGTGCCCAAAAGGGTACATTAAGAGGCATGCATTATCAAAAGGACCCATATTCGCAGGCAAAGCTTGTAAGATGCACAAAAGGCTGTGTCATAGATGTTGTCGTTGATGTACGTAAAGGCTCGCCAACATATGGCAAATGGACAAGCTGCGAATTGACTGGCGAGAACAAGAGAATGTTCTATATACCTAGAGGCATGGCTCATGGTTTCTTGACTGTGACTGATGATGTTGAATTCCAGTACAAATGCGATAACCTCTACAACAAGGAATCAGAAGGCGGATTCAAATATGATGATCCCGATATCAATATAGACTGGGGCACATTATTGAATGGCATAGAGCCAATATTGTCAGAAAAAGATAAGCTTGCACCAGCATTCAAGGAGTGTAACGCAAACTTTACTTATCAAGGAGTTAAATGAAAAAAGTAACAAAATTTTTATTGATAGCTACATTGGCATTGAGCATGTTCGGTTGTAGCCATCAACAGGATCATGATATCTACATCCTTTTTACCAACGACATTCATTGCAATGTCGAAGGCGAAATAGGCTTGGCAGGAGTCAAGTTCTTCAAGGACCAATATAAGAATTCACATACATATGTGACCTTGGTGGACTGCGGTGACTCTGTCGAAGGCGAAAAGATAGGCAGATATCGCGAGGGTTATGAGATGTATATGCTTATGAATGATTGCGGATATGATATTGGAGTTCTTGGCAATCAGGATTTTGTGTACGGTATCGATGCAACCAAGGCGCTGATTGAACAGGCCAATTTCGACATTGTCGGATGCAATTACAAGTATATCGGCACAAACACCGATAAGCTTAGCGGCATAAAGCCATATGTAATCAAGAAATATGGACATACAAAGGTTGCATTCATCGGAGTCATGACACCCGATACGCTCACTGAAGGCAAACCTTCCTATACTGCCTTGACTGAAGATGGCCAGCTGGCCTATAGCTTCTATCAAGACAATGAAGGTCAGGACCTTTATGATCAGGTTCAAAGAACCGTCGATAAGGTACGCAGCAAGGTCGATTGGGTCATTGTCATATCGCACCTAGGAATTGAACAGAAATCGCAGCCATATACATCTGTAGAATTGATTGAGCATACAAATGGCATTGATGGCTTGATAGATGCCCATTCCCATACAGTGAATTACGGAACGCCGGTCTTGAACAAGGACGGAGATCAGGTGGCAACCGCATCTACCGGTAAGGATCTGCAGTATATCGGCGAAATGATTTTGAAGAAGGATCATACATTCCAGACCATGTTGTATGAGCATGTTGACGGCAAGGACCCTTTTATCGAAGCTGAAATAGAAGAGATAAATGAGGAACTAAAGAATCACTAGAGGTAGAGATACCTCTTTTTATTTGGTAAAATAGTTTATGTATCCAAACGGAGGAATTTTTTTGTTATGAAAATATTAGTTACAGGCGCTGCAGGATTCATCGGTTCCAACTTCGTATACTATGAATTAGATAAACATCCAGAAGATCAGATTGTCGCATTAGATCTTTTGACATATGCAGGAAATCTGAAGAATCTTGATGGTTGCAAAGACAATCCAAACTTCAAGTTTGTGAAGATGGATATCAGGGATAGAGAGAATATCAATAAGCTATTTGAAGAAGAGAAGTTTGATATCGTTGTCAATTTTGCGGCTGAGTCGCACGTCGATAGATCGATTGAAGACCCTGAAGTATTCTTGAGGACAAACATCATCGGTACAGAAGTATTGATGGATGCCTCATTGAAATATGGCGTCAAGAGATATCATCAGGTAAGCACTGATGAGGTATATGGCGATCTGCCATTAGAGGCTGTTGATTCATTCTTCACTGAAGATACACCTTTGCATACAAGCTCACCATACAGTGCATCAAAGGCATCTGCGGACTTGCTGGTAATGGCATATCATAGAACTTTCGGTCTGAACATGTCTATCACTAGATGTTCAAACAACTATGGTCCTTATCAGTTCCCTGAGAAGATGATTCCGCTTATGATCAACAACGCCAGACATGACAAGTCATTGCCTGTATATGGTGATGGCATGAATGTGAGAGATTGGCTCCATGTATATGACCATTGTGCCGGCATCGATCTGGTAATGAGAAATGGCGCCAATGGCGAAGTATTCAACATTGGTGGACATAACGAAAGACACAATATCGAAGTGGTTAAGACCATCCTTAAGGAACTTGGCAAGGGTGAGGATCTTATCACTTATGTAACAGATAGAAAAGGTCATGACCTAAGATATGCCATCGATCCTACAAAGATCGAGACAACATTAGGCTGGAAGCCTAAGTATAACTTTGAGACAGGCATCAGAGAGACTATCCAATGGTATATGGACCATCAGGAATGGATGGATGATGTTACTTCTGGCGACTACCTGAAGTATTACGAGGAGATGTATTCCAACAGATAATATGAAAGTACTGGTTGTAGGAGCTAATGGTCAGCTGGGCAGAGATGTCTGCAATGAGCTGAGAAGCAGAGATATAGAAACAATAAGTGCTGATATCGTAGGTGATTGCACCTACTCTTTGGATTTCACGAATAAGGAAGAAACCCTTAAGCTTGTGAACGAAGCGAGACCTGATGCCATCATGAACTGTGCCGCTTGGACAAGAGTAGACGATGCAGAAGACGAAGAGAACAAGCCAATGGTCTACAAGCTCAATGTGACTGGTGTCGAGAATCTTGTGGAAGCTGCAAGATCAACTGATGCAAAGATGCTGCATATATCGACAGACTATGTTTTCAACGGAGAAGGAACTGAACCTTGGAAACCAGATGACAAATGTTTTGGACCAGAGAACTATTATGGCGAAACAAAACTGTTAGGTGAAAGGGCTGCTGAAGCATATATCGAGAAATCGTATATCGTAAGGATTGCCTGGCTATTCGGCGGTCCTGTATCTTTCGTCAACACGATGCTGAAGGTTGGCAAGAACCATGATGAAGTAAGAGTTGTCAACGATCAGATAGGCACACCTACCTATTCTAAGGATCTGGCAAGACTCCTTGTCGATATGATTCAAACCGATAGATATGGTTATTATCACGCTACAAATGAAGGCGGATATATCTCCTGGTATGATTTCTGCAAGGAGATATATAGACAAGCTGATATGAATGTAAATGTTATTCCTGTAACGACTGCTGAATATGGCTTCAGCAAGGCTAAAAGGCCTTTCAATAGCCGTCTAGATAAAAGCAAACTGTCTGACAATGGATTTGCGAGACTTCCTGATTGGCAAGATGCCTTAAGCAGATATCTGAAAGAGAAGAATGAACAATAAGTACAACACAAAAGAAAATGCCAAGATTGCGTTAAGCATAGCCAATATTCTTGTATACGAGATAATCTTTTTGGCAATCGTCATGTTCTGCTACAAGGATTATTTCTTCTATTACAGCAATGGCTATGACATTTTCTTTGTGGTCTATCTTGCTTTATATCTTCTGTTTGGAAGACTGTTCAGCGCCTTTGAATTAGGTGAGACGACAACAACCGATCTGTTCCTGTCCCATTCATTGGCAGTGCTCTTCAGCAATTTCCTGATCTATCTTGTGCTGTCGTTATTGGCACTTAAGCTCATTCCGCTATGGCCAATCATACTGATGCAGCTGTTGGAGATGATGTTTGGGGCAGGATTGCTGCTGTTAGAGAACAGATACATTAGAAGAGTGTATCCGCCAATCAAGGCTATCGCCATTTATGGTGAAGAGCACTACAACTTGATAGGCAGATTGAATAACGTAAAAGATCTTTCTATCAGCATCGTCAAGACAATAGACATGAAAGATGTCGACTATAAGCATTTCGATGATCTGCTGGAAGGAATTAATGCCGTCATAACTCTTGATGTCCACCACAACAATAAGAAAAAGATCTTCAAGTCATGCTACGAAAGAAAGATTATGGTGTATGATGTTCCAAGCATTACAGATATGCTGCTGGCAAGTTCTAGCATCCTGCATATTGTCGATACGCCAATATTGAAGATAAACAAATTTGGTCCGTCACACATTGAAGCGATATTCAAGAGACTTATCGATATTGTTGGCTCATTGATATTATTGATTATTGCAAGCCCAATCATGATTCTTACGGCTTTAGCCATCAAGATTGAAGATGGTGGCGATGTCTTCTATGGACATACAAGACTTACGAAAGACAAGAAAGAATTCAAGATTGTCAAGTTCAGATCCATGGTCATGAATGCTGAAAAGATGACAGGCGTTGTCTTGGCAAAGCAGAACGATAATCGCATTACTAAGGTCGGAAGCTTCATCAGGAAGACAAGAATAGATGAACTTCCACAGCTTATCAATATCCTGACAGGCGATATGTCGTTTGTCGGACCAAGACCCGAAAGACCAGAGATATACAAAGAGATAACCAAGAAGATGCCGGAATTCGAGTATCGTCTTGTCGTCAAGGCTGGATTGACTGGCTACGCCCAGATATATGGCAAGTACAATACCTCGTTAAGAGATAAATTACTGTTGGATTTGTACTATATTGAGAATTACAGCCTAATCGATGACATTCGCTTGATACTGTTGACAATGAAGATTGTCTTCAAGCCAGAATCGACAGAAGGTGTTTGATAGGCTATATGTGAAGTTGTGTGATTGTTTGAATTGCATAATTTAGGACTTTATAATTATGAAAGATAGAGATGGTTTGTTATGAGTGAAGAGATTGTAAAAAAGAGAATCATTAAGCCTCAAAGGGTTGTGAAAAAGAAGAAACCAAAGAAATCGTTCTTTGGTGATAAGAAAAGCAGATGGTGGAAGCTGCTTCTTGTGTTGTTGCCATTCATTGCGGGAATCGGCTTTTTCGGTGTGATTATCTTTAGGGAAGCAAAGGGATTGCTTGATAGCTTAAAGAACAACACAACAGAGACCAAAGTTGATTACAACATCTCCTCAATGAACTATGTTCTTAGAGATACTGCTACAGAGTATCAGCAGGAGATATTCTCAGAACTGAAAGATCTAGTTGAAGCCCATCCAAATTATGAAGAGGTCGACATTGAAGCCGTTTCATTGGTTGCCAAGAACTATGTTGCCGATTTCTATACTTTTACCAATAAGCAGGGCCAATATGATGTGGGCGGAATGCATTATGTATATTCGCATAGTGATGAAAGAGAAAATATCTATCTTAAAGCAAGAGATGGTTTCTATAAATACCTGAGCACATATGCCACAAAATACGGAGCAAAGAATTTGATTGAGGTTGAGAATGTAGAAGTGCTTTCCTGCACAAGATTGCCTGAAGCACATATCATCAACGAACATATCAGCTTTGTGTATGATGAGGCCAATGACGATTGGGTTGACTATCGTGAAGACGTTGAATACGGAGCATACAATGTTTCATGCTCGTGGACATATAAGGAAGGCTACCAGCCTAGTACGACGAAGTTCCCTACATCAATCAATCTTCTGATTATTGATCGTGGCGGAAGATACGAAATAGTTAAAGCAAGCGAGGGCTCTTTACGATGATAGAAAAGAAGAACAGACCTCTTGTTAAGAGAAGAGTACCTGAACAGTCAAGAAGAACTGTTGTTAAGAAACCAGTAATAAGAGAAAAGAAACCTGTAGATAAGCAGAAGATTTTCACAGTTGTTGCAGCATCAGTCCTGGTGCTTGCACATGTTGCGGTATTGCTGGCTATATTCTGGTCATATAAGTATTACGACATCTATCCAACATTGTTTGGCAGCCTGGTTGCTGTCGTTCTGCTGATAATGATAATTATAGACATCATCTTCTTTGTTGGTTTCAACCATAGAGATATAGCCCTGAAGATAATCTCTACAACCTTGGCTGTATTTCTGCTGATAGGCGGAACAGTAGGTTCCGTATATCTTGGAAAGGTAAACAATGTTGTAAACAATATCCTTGATGATGGCAAGACTGAGAAGTTTGAAACATATAGTGGCGTATTCGTATGCTATGACAAGAATAATAACTTTACAAAGCTTTCTGACTTGGCAGGAAAAAAGATCGGCATGCTTGTCGAGACAACCGATGGCATCAGGTATATTGCAACTGGTTTATTGGAAAAAGAGAAGATCGATTATGCAACAGTCGACTACAAGACCAATTCTGAATTGCTGACAGCCCTGATTGACGGACATGTCGATGCAATCGTAATAACATCTGGATATAGAGATATCATCAACGCCGACGATAGCTCGACATTTGTGCAGTATCTTAATCACTTCATTGATTTCAATCAATTCGAGCAAGATCTGAAGGTCACCAAAAACAAGAAGATCAAGAACATCAGCAGAGACCCATTCAATGTCTTGCTGATAGGCTGGTCAAGAACGGATATCGGTTCGACTGTCGGTTTGGCCGATGCTATCATCGTTGCAACAATAAATCCTCAGACATATACCGTATCTATGATGTCTATAGCAAGAGACTCATTTGTTCCAATCGCTTGCTATGGCGGCGAGTATGACAAGATCAACTCAGGCCGTTCGACATCACGTGCCTGCTTCATCGAAACGGTAGAGAATTTCACTGGCATGACGATGGACTACTACATCGAAATGGACTATCTTGGATTGGTCGCTGTCGTCAACACCATCGGCGGCATATATATCGATAATCCTGTAACATTTACGCTTGATGGTATCTATGTTGAAGCTGGACATTATCTTGCTGATGGTCAGCAGGTTCTTCAGTTCTGCCGTGAGAGACATCACATGCCTAACGGCGACTTCGACAGACAGCAGCACCAGAAGGAATGCATCATTGCCATATGCAAGAAATTCATTGAAGCTGGCGATGTATCCTTGGCGCTAAAAGCCATGGAAGAAGCATCAGAGTTCATGAGCACGGACTTCACCTTGTCTGAACTCACCAGCATATTCAATCTGTTGCTTAATACCAAGAACTATACGACAATGGAGACATTTGACCTTGTCGATTTCCATACTCTGCGTATGACTGGCTATGGCGGCACCATGTTCTATAGCTATGATATGAGATTGCCTTTGTGGGTATATCTGATTTATCAGGGATCATTTGATGAATCAATAAACCATGTAAAGGAAGTTATGGGCGAATACGAGTCCATAAAGCAGGATAAGAATTTTGAGTTCGATATCACACAGACATATGTAAGACCAGAATTCTACTCAACTGAGTATCCTGATAAGTATGTATTCGAGCCTGACCCAATGCCATCTTTCTGGGCAAATCTAGTTGGCATGAGCGAATCTGAAGCTTTGGCTTGGGCTGCATCTAATGGTGTAAGCCTATCGGTCAAGACGGTTAGCGAAGGAAGTCCAGACTTTGAGAAAGAGTACGAAGGCTTGGTAGGAAGCCAATCTCCAAGATATGGTTCCCTAGTTTCGGAATATAAGTCAGGAACGATATATGTCATGGGACATGCATCAGCAACCGACGATGGCGTCCATATTCCTAATTTCAGAAACAGAAGCATCACAACCATCAAGAAGTGGGCTGAGAAATACGGAATCGATGTACATACAAGATTCACAACAGAAGATTCTGAAGGTGTTGATGACGGAAAGACTGTCAATACAGAACCTAAGGCTGGAGCGTTGATTGCGGATACTACGGATCTGTATGTTTACCTCAAGCCAGTAGAATGCATGATTACATATAACGCAAACGGTCATGGTGTCGCTCCTAGCAACCAGAGATTCACGACAGGCGATAATGTCGACCTGGCAAAGATGAAGAGCCCTGTAACTGACGCTGACGGAACGTGGGTATTCGAAGGATGGTTCACAGCTGAAGGAGTTGAAGTAAGCAGCACGAATAAGCTGACCAGCAACATTACATTGTTCGCTAAATGGACAAAAGGAAGCGAATCCAATATCTATACGATAACGTTGAATGCAGATGGCGGTTACTTCGAGACAGACGGATATCCAAGCACAAAAACTATCTCGTCTACAGATGGAAGCTTCCCTACTCCAGCAAATAGCGATAGTTCATATACTTTCAATGGCTGGTACTCTGAAAGAAACGGCAACGGATATAGATACTCTTCTCCATCAAGTGCAGAAGGAAATATGACATTATATGCGTACTGGAAGAAGAATTCCGGTGGCTCATCATCAGGAGGCGGCTCATCATCAGGAGAGCCTACAGAGCATACTCATAACTATGTATTGACTGCATCTGAAGAATCTACATGCACAGGTGGCTATGAAGAATATACATGCGAAATGGATTTAGACGAAGACGAAATGGCGAAGTTTCTGTCGTTTTCAGAATCAGAATGTCCATACTATATATCTGGTGACGAATATTTAGTTGTTCGCCACCAGATGTAAATATCATCAGGATATACTTAACAAATGATCGATGAATTGCTGTGCTGTTCTTCCTGAAAGACCGCCATGACTAAGCTCCCACTTATTTGCTTCCAACAGCAATTCTTCCTCAGGCATATTAATATTATTCTTATCAGCCAAGACTCTTACAATTTC